>JAZUCO010000026.1:0-43199 GCA_045639185.1 Acutalibacteraceae bacterium | reverse complement strand
TCAGCATGAAGGACGGCAAGGCAGAAATTGACTTCACACAGTGTGTCGGATGTAATGTATGTACACAGATGTGTAAGTTTGATGCTATTGAGGCTTAAGAAAGGAGTTAACTGAAATGAATACATATAGCGTAATGATCGTCGGTGTAGGCGGACAGGGAACTCTTCTTGCAAGCCGTCTTCTCGGCAATGCTGTTATCAGCGCAGGTTACGATGTTAAAGTTTCCGAAGTTCACGGAATGAGCCAGAGAGGCGGTTCCGTTATCACATATGTAAGATATGGTGAAGAAGTAAATTCTCCCATCATCGAAAAGGGCGAAGCAGATCTTATCATTGCATTTGAACAGCTTGAAGCTGCAAGATATCTTCCTTTCCTCAAAAAGGGTGGTAAGATGGTTGTAAACACTCAGAAGATTGATCCTATGTCTGTTGTAACAGGTGTTGCTGAGTATCCTCAGGGTGTTATTGAAAAGCTTCAGGAAAAGGCTGATGTAACAGCTCTTGATGCTCTTTCACTTGCTGTTGAAGCAGGTTCACCCAAGGCAGTAAATGTTGTTCTTATGGGCGTTGTTGCAAAGCATATGGAATTTACAAAAGAAGCCTGGGAAAAAGTAATTGAAGAAACTGTTCCTGCAAAATTTAAGGAGCTTAACCTTAAAGCTTTTGAACTCGGCTATTCATACTGATAAAATTTGTACCGTCTCTGACGGTACTTTTTTTATAAAATGCTTTTTATTGTACAGTTTATATGTTATAATCAGACGGGAGTGATTTATCGTGAAATTTATTCATCTTTCAGACCTTCATCTCGGCAGGAGACTTAATGAGTTTTCCCTTATTGAAGACCAGAAATATATTCTGAATCAGATTGTTGATATTATCAAAAACGAGAATCCCGAATTTGTGATTCTCGCAGGAGATATATATGATAAGCCTGTGCCCTCTGCAGAGGCTGTGGAGCTTTTTGACAATTTTCTTGTAAAACTTTCAAAAATGAATCTGTCAGTGTTTGTTATCAGCGGTAATCACGATTCTGCAGAAAGAATCGCTTTTGCATCACGTATTCTTAAAAATACGGGTGTTTATATGTCTCCCGTTTATAACGGCAACACAGAAAATGTAACATTCACCGATGAACACGGCAATGTGAATGTCTATATGCTTCCGTTTATAAAACCCACATCTGTAAGAAGATTTTTCCCCGATTCACAGATTGAATCATATTCGGACGCTGTAAGAACAGCCGTTCAGAATATGTGTGTTGACACGGCTGAGAGAAATATTCTTGTTACACATCAGTTTGTAACGGGAGCTGTTGTTTCTGATTCTGAGGAGCTTTCTGTAGGCGGATCTGATAATATAGATGTTGATGTTTTCAAAGATTTTGATTATGTTGCTCTCGGTCATATCCATTCACCTCAGAATATGGAAAAAGGCAGAGTCAGATACAGCGGAAGTATTCTCAAATACTCAGTCTCAGAGGCAAATCAGAAGAAATCTTTATCTGTTATAGAATTGAATGAAAAAGGGAATACGGAAGTCAGAACAGTTGATCTTATACCCTTAAGAGACCTCAGAAAAATAAGAGGGACATACGATGAACTGACTCTTCTTGAAAATTATAAAAACACAAATACAAATGACTATATCCACGTTACATTAACCGATGAAAATGATGTTGTTGATGCTGTCATAAAGCTCAGGACAATTTATCCGAATATAGTTAAACTTGAATATGATAATGCACGTACGGCAAATTTCAATCAGATAGACAATTCAGGCAAAAGTGAAGCTAAGAGTGAAATAGAACTTTTCAGTGAGTTGTTTGAACTTCAGAATAATATTCAGATGACTACTGAACAGCAGGAAATTATCGAGAATCTTATTGCAGCAATCAGGGAGGAGTACATATGAGACCTGTTATTCTTACAATGTCTGCATTCGGACCTTATGCGGATAAAACAACAGTAGATTTCAATAAGCTCGGTTCTGATGGACTGTATCTTATTACGGGCACAACCGGTGCAGGTAAAACAACAATCTTTGATGCGATTACATATGCTCTTTACGGTACTGCAAGCGGTAAAAACAGAAAAGACAGTATGTTCCGTTCCAATTATGCTGATATGAACACTCCAACTTTTGTGGAGCTTGTTTTTGACTATTCAGGTCAGCGATATTCCATAAAGAGAAATCCGACATACACAAGAGCTGCAAAACGAGGAACAGGTGTTGCGGAAGAAAAGGCTTCTGCTGTGCTGATACTTCCTGACGGCAGAGTTATAGACAGAACAGCTGATGTTGATAAGGCTCTTATTGAAATTCTCGGTATAGACAGAGACCAGTTTCTTCAGATTGCAATGATTGCACAGGGGGAATTCCTCAGAGTCCTCAATGCAACAACTGAAGAGCGCAAAAAGATTTTCAGACAGATTTTTAAGACAGAACGTTTTGAAAAACTTCAGAACAATCTGTCATATCTGTATAAGCAGAAGAAAAATGAGCGTGAAGATGTTCAGAAAACAGTAAATCACTATATTTCAGATATATCAGTTGATGCGGATGACGTTATGTATGCGGATGTTCAGGATGCTAAAGACGGAAGAATGCTGATAACTGATGTTATTGACCTTGTTTCAAAACTCGTTGAGCAGGATAATGAAACAGAAAAACAAATCTGCAAGAAGATTCAGGAAAATGATGAACTTCTTGAAATTACAAATAAAAAGCTTGGCAAAGCTCAGGAAACAAAAAAACTTGCTTTGTCTCTTGAATCATACAATAAACTGCTCAGTGTTCTTGAACCTGAAAATGAAAAGAATATAGCTCTTTATCAGGTAGAAAAAGAAAAGACTCCCAAAAGAGAAAAACTCTCTTCAGATATAACATTGCTTGAACAGGAAATTTCAGAATATGATGTTTTTGAAGAGAATAAAAAGACTTTTGCATCTCTTAAAAGTGCGATAGAGAAAAACAGCATTCTTCTAAAAAACCTTAATGAAAAACTTTCTGCAGAAAAGGAAAAGCTTACTTTATTGAAAGAAGAAAGCGAGAAATATATTAATGCAGGTGAAATAAAAGAGCGACTTGTTGCAGAGAAGTCAAAAATGGCAGAAGAGGTTAAATTCTGCAATGACCTTATAAAAGATATAAACGAATATTTCACTCTTTCCGCAAGGCTCCAAAACGGTCAGCAGAAGTATGTTGATGCTGATAATCTTGCACTTGAAAAAGAAAAGGAATACAGCGATAAAAAAACTGCATTTCTTCGTGAGCAGGCAGGAATTCTTGCAGAAAATCTTGAAGACGGCAAACCTTGTCCCGTCTGCGGTTCTCTTTCTCATCCCGAAAAAGCAAAAAAAGCTCTGTCAGCACCATCAGAGGCAGAACTTAATCTCTGCGAGAAAGTAGCAGGGGAATACAGAGCAAAAGCAAATGACCTTTATGCAAAACTCATCGAGTTTAAGGGCAGAACAGATAATTTCCTTGAAAATATAAAAAACAGAGCAGAAAAAACAGGTAAGCAGGATAATCTTAATGAGTGCCTTGAAGCTTGTAAGAATCTTGCAGAAGACATCAATACAAAGATAGCCGCAACCGATAAAGAAATAAGTGAAGAAAACAGAAAAATAACCAGAAAAAATGAACTTGCAGAATTGATTCCAAATTCAGAGAAAAAAAAGGAGTCAATTGCAGTTACAATTTCTTCACTCGAAAAGAGCATCGCTTCTGATGATGCTTCAATGAAAAAGACAGAAGAACAATTGCTGATTCTCAGCAAAAAACTCCGTTTTTCAGGTAAAAAAGAGGCAAGTGAACAGATTTCTTTGTTCAGAAAAGAACTGATGACAATGACAGCACAGTTTGAAGCAGCAGAGAAAAATTACCGTGAAAGTGAAAGAAAACTTCTTGAAACAAAAAGCAGTATCAACACTGTTAATGAAGCTCTGAAGACTGCCGTTGTCATTGATGAAAAAGCTGAAGGCGAAAACAGAGAAAAATTCAGAACCATTTCAGATGAACTTCATAAGGGGCACAAAAAAGTTCTTGCAAGACTTGATATGAACAAAAAAATCATAAGCTGTCTTGCCGATTATTCCAATAAACTTTCAGTTCTTGAAAAGGAAGAAAGTGTTTATGCTGTGCTGTCAAAAACAGCAAACGGAGAGCTGAGCGGCAAAACAAAAACAGACCTTGAAACTTATGTCCAGATGAGTTATTTTGACAGAATACTCGAAAAAGCAAACACAAGATTTATGGTTATGTCAGACGGTCAGTATGAACTTGTCCGTCACACTATGAACGATAATCTGCGTTCTCAGGTCGGTCTTGACCTCGATGTAAAAGATCATCACAACGGTGCTCTCAGAAGTGTAAAATCTCTTTCAGGCGGTGAATCATTCCTTGCTTCACTTTCACTTGCACTCGGACTTGCTGACCTTATTCAGTCTGATTCAGGCGGTATAAAGCTTGATACAATGTTTGTTGACGAAGGTTTCGGTTCACTTGATGATGAATCTTTGCGTCAGGCAATGAAAGCGCTCGGTGAACTGACACGTGGCAACAGACTTGTCGGTATCATTTCTCACGTGGACGAACTTAAAAACAGAATAGATAAACAGATTATCATAAAGAAAGATACAAGCGGAAGCAGACTTGAAATTGTCTGCTGAGAAATTGTAAAGTATGTGTTTTTTTATATTGAAAAATATAGTGCAATTATGATATTATATAATTTGGTGATATAATGAATCTTAAATCAGAGATAATGGATGCATCTGCAGTTGCAAGAGCAATCAAGAGAATTTCATTTGAAATTGAAGAAAAAAATAAAGGATTCAGTGATGTTCTTCTCGTCGGCATCAGAAGACGAGGGGAGACTCTTGCAAAAATGATAGCGGACTGTGTCAGAAATAATGAGGGAATTCAGATCCCTGTTGGTGCTGTTGATATTACAAAGTATCGTGATGATCTGACTTGCGAACAGATGAAAAACTGTTTTGAAAATTCACATATACCGTTTGATATCAACAACAAAACAGTCATTCTTGTTGATGATGTTGTTCACACGGGTAGAACGGTACGCGCAGCTATTGAGGCATTATTTTCGGTAGGCAGACCTTCGTATGTTCAGCTTGCTGTGCTTGTTGACAGAGGTCACAGAGAGTTGCCTATCAGACCCGATTATGTGGGTAAGAATATTCCTACTTCATCATCAGAAATCGTGCTTGTGAAAGTAAGTGAATTTGACGGTGAAACGGGAGTAGGTATATATACAAAATAACTTAAAGTTTAATTAATTTACAGGGGGTGAGAATTTGACCGGAATCAGCATAGGAATAGACATCGGAACAGCTAATATGACAGCATATGTAGAAGGCAAAGGTATTGTTTTTTCAAGACCGAGTGTTATTGCCTGTGATTCTCATACGGGAAGAATTCTCGCACTCGGTGAAGATGCGTTGGCAATGACGGGTAGAGCACCCGGCTCAATTGAGGTTGTTCATCCTTTCAGTGACAGTGTAGTTTCTGATATGAAAATGACAACACAGATGCTCAGCAACTTCCTTGAAAAAGTTTGCCGTTTTTCTGTGCTCAAACCGAATATTATCTGCGGTGTGCCCTCAGGCATAACAAGCCTTGAAAGAAAAGCTATTCTCGATGTGCTTGAAGCTTCAGGTGCCGCAAGGTTCTGTATTATGGAACACGCCTATGCTGCAGCCGTCGGTGCAGAAGTTGCGTTTGCAAAGCCTTACGGAACCATGGTTATCGATGTGGGCGCAGGTACGGTTGATATTGCTGTTGTTTCAATGAACGGTATTGCGGCATCACGTACTGTCAGATTTGCCTCGGAGGCTTTCACGCAGGATATTATCAGATATTTAAGACGAGAAAGAGATATAGAAATCGGCTATCTTACAGCTGAAAATATAAAGAAAACCATTGGCGGTGCTGTTATAAGAAATGAAGAAATAGCACTCATTTCAAAAGGCAGAAATGCAGTAACCGGAACACCCGTAAATTTCGAAATCACTTCAACAGAAGTATACTGGGCAATCAAAGACCATGTTGAAATGATGCTTTCAGCCGTCAAAGAGCTTTTTGCTTCACTGTCTCCCGAACTTTCTGCAGATATCTTTGAAAGCGGAATTGTTCTCACGGGAAAAGGTGCATTATTATACGGTCTTGATATGTTTCTTGAAAACGCAACAGGTCTGCCCGTAAGAATTGCAAAAGAACCCTGGCTTTGCGTTGCAAGAGGATTGGGTAAATCTCTTCACAATGCAAAAAAACTTAAAAAGAGCGGATACGAATTCAGATTCAGAGAAGAACTTTGATTTTCACGGAGTAGTTATGCAGGATTATACTGAATACCAACAGATAACCGGAATTGTAGAAGATGTTGTCTTCTATAATTCCGAAAATTCTTTTACTGTCCTTGATCTTTCAAGCGGCGGTGAACTTATTACTGCCGTGGGAACATTGCCTGAGATCACTGCAGGTGAAAAAGTTGTGCTTGTCGGTGTGTGGGATATGCATCAGAGCTTCGGCAGACAGTTCCGTGTTATCAGATTTGAGAGATATCTGCCAGATACAGCAGCGCAGTTTCTCAAATATCTTTCTTCAGGTGCAATCAAGGGAATAGGGCCGAAAACAGCAACTCAGCTTGTTGAAAGATTCGGTGATAATACATTCAATGTAATTGAGAATGAACCTGAAAGACTTGCTGTAATAAAAGGTATTTCAAAAGACAAAGCAAAGCTCATTTCTGCAGAATTCAAAAAACAGTTTGCTGTAAGAACAGTTATCCTCGGTCTCGAAAAATACGGTCTTGCACCCTCTGAGTGCATAAGGATTTTCAAAGAGCTGGGAGTAAATGCTGTTGAGATAATAGAAGAAAACCCCTATATTCTTTGCGGTGAAGCTCAGATAATTTCTTTTGACAGAGCAGAAAAAATAGCATCTGAACTTGAATTTGCACCTCAGCCGAAACACAGAATGCGTGCTGGTATTTCACATATTATCAGATATAATCTTATCAACGGTCATACCTGCCTTCCGAGGAAGAAAGTAACAGTTCTCAGCTGTGAACTTCTTTCTGTAACTGAAAAAGAAGCAGAAGATGCTGTAGAAGAGATGATTCACAATAAACTACTCATTCCTTTTGTAATGAAAGAAAAGGAATATCTAAGTCTGCCCGATGTATATAACGCAGAAAAAACAATAGATGAAAAACTCAAATTGCTTATGAGATTTTCAGCAAGTGATATGAGTGCGGCAGACAGTGATATAAAGAGAATAGAAAAAGAAAACAAAATTAAATATGAAACCCGTCAGAAAGAAGCCATAAAACTTGCGGCTCAGGGCGGAATTCTTGTGCTGACGGGCGGTCCCGGTACGGGTAAGACAACTGTTGTCAAAGGTATAATCAATTTTTTTGAACGCAAGAAAATGAATATTCTTCTTGCTGCGCCCACGGGCCGTGCGGCAAAGAGGATGAGTGAACTTACAGGATATGATGCAAAGACAATTCACAGACTCCTTGAGGTAGAGTGGACAGACGGCAGGAAACTTGATTTCAAGAAAAACAGACTTGATCCCCTTGAGGCTGATGTAATCATTCTTGATGAAGTTTCAATGGTGGATATCTTTCTGTTTTCGCATTTTCTTGATGCTGTCAGATTCGGTTGCAGAGTAATTCTTGTAGGCGACCCTGATCAGCTTCCCGCAGTTGATGCGGGCAATGTTCTCGGTGATATCATTGCATCGGGAATAGTTCCCGTTGTAAAACTGACGGAAATTTTCCGTCAGGCAAAGGAAAGTCTTATTGTTACTAATGCTCACGATGTTATTGAGGGCAGAAAGCCTATTCTCGATGCAAAAGACAATGATTTTTTCTTTATGAACAGAGAAAATTCACTTGCCGCAGCGCAGACAGTATCAGACCTGTGCAGCGAACGTCTTCCTACGGCGTATAATTTTTCTCCTACAGCAAATATTCAGGTTCTGTGTCCCTCAAGAAAAGGTGATTGCGGCACAATTAACCTTAACAGAAAACTTCAGAATGTGCTTAATCCGTATTCAGAGAAAAAAGCCGAATGTAAAGTTGCCGGCAGGCTTTTCCGTGAAGGCGACAAGGTTATGCAGATAAAGAATAATTATGATATCCCGTGGGAAAGAGGCAAAGAGTCAGGCTCAGGACTTTTTAACGGTGATATCGGAATAATTCAGGAGATAAATGTAAAGAATGAATGTATGAAGATAGTTTTTGATGAAGGAAGGGAAGTTATTTATCCAATTCCTTCAGCATCAGAACTTGAACTTGCATATGCTGTCACGGTGCATAAAAGTCAGGGCAGTGAGTACGATTGTGTGGTTATGCCTGTGGCAGATGTTCCGCCGATGCTTCTTTACAGAAATCTTCTTTATACGGCAATCACAAGAGCTAAAAAGATGATTATAATTGTCGGTAATCGTGAAAAGATAGGCAGAATGATAGAAAATAACAAGCAGAATAAAAGATATTCAATGCTTAAGACAATGCTTATGACGGAGTGATTGAAATGACATTTGAAGAGCTTAAAGCTTTTTTCTCAAATGACAGAGTTGCAACGGATATGGGATGTGTTATTCTTGAAGCGGACAACACACATTCCGTAGTAAAAATTGATATTGAAGAAAAACATTATAACGGCAATAACTGCGTGCAGGGCGGTGTAATGTTTACCCTTGCGGATTTTGCCTGTGCGGTTGCGGCTAATGCGGACGAAATTGCATATGTTTCTGCAGACGGTAATATCAGTTTTCTTAATGCGGGAACAGGCAAAACACTCGTTGCCCGAGCTGATGTTATAAGACGCGGAAAAACACTTGTTTTCTGTGAAGCAATGCTTACTGATGAAGATAACAGAAATATCGCAAAAGCAAGTTTCACAATGTGCAGAGTTAAACAATAATTTAGTGGCGTAAAGCCACATAAATTATTGTTTATCAGTTGACAAAAAATACTGTATATGATATTATTACTGTAATATTGTTTCATTCGTTGATCGGGAGGAGTAATTCATTTCCTGCTCACAGAGAGAAGACGGTCGGTGCAAGTCTTTGAGTATGGTTTGAACGAAGGTAGCCCGTGAGAAGCGGAAAGAAAGGCTCAATGCTGATTAGACTCCGCCGTATATCTGCGTTAAAGATTTTGAGTGCAGTCAATTGACTGAATTCAGGTGGTACCACGGAGAGTTTCGCTTCGTCCTGTTTTACGGGACGAAGTTTTTATATTTTATGGAGGTAAATTATGAGCAAGGAACTTGAAAAACAGTATAATCCTAAAAACGTTGAAGACAGAATTTATAAAACCTGGCTCGACGGCAAATATTTCCACGCTGAGCGTGATGAAAGCAAACAGACTTACACAATAGTTATTCCCCCACCAAACATCACCGGTCAGCTTCATATGGGTCATGCCCTTGATAATACTCTTCAGGATATTCTTATCCGTTTCAGAAGAATGCAGGGCTTTGACACACTCTGGCTTCCCGGTACAGACCACGCTTCAATTGCTACTGAGGCAAAAATTGTTGAAGCAATGAAAAAAGAAGGTCTTACAAAGGATGATCTCGGCAGAGAAAAATTCCTTGAAAGAGCTTGGGAATGGAAAAAACAGTACGGTGGCAGAATTGTTGAACAGCTTAAGAAACTCGGTTCATCATGTGACTGGGACAGAGAGAGATTCACTCTTGACGAAGGCTGTAACAAAGCTGTTAACGAAGTTTTCGTACGTCTTTATGAAAAGGATCTCATTTACAGAGGCAACCGTATGGTTAACTGGTGTCCTTTCTGTAATACATCAATTTCAGACGCAGAAGTTGAATATGAAGAAAAAGACGGCAACTTCTGGCATCTTCTTTACACAGTAAAGGAAACAGGCGAAAAGCTTGAACTTGCAACAACACGTCCCGAAACAATGCTTGGTGATACTGCTGTTGCTATCAACTCAGAAGACGAAAGATATAAGCACCTTCACGGCTGTCACGTTATTCTTCCTCTTCTTGATAAAGAAATTCCCATTGTATGCGATGAACACGCAGATATGACAAAGGGTACAGGTGTTGTTAAAATCACTCCTGCTCACGACCCCAATGACTTCGAAGTAGGTCAGAGAAATAATCTTCCCATTGTTCGTACATTTACTTATGACGGTCACCTCACAGGTGCAGATGATAAGAGAATTGCTGATGAACTTATCGCAAGCGGCAGAGCAACTGAAAATGAACCTCTTGTTCTTGATTGCGGCAAGTACGCAGGTATGACAACAAAGGAAGCAAGAAAAGCAATTCTTGCAGACCTTGAAGCAGGCGGATATCTTAAGGAAGTTGAACCTCGTAAGCACGAAGTCGGCACTTGTTACCGTTGTCACAACACAATTGAACCTATGGTTTCAAAACAGTGGTTTGTACGTATGGTACCCCTTGCAAAGCCTGCTATTGAAGCAGTTGAAAAGGGGGAAACTAAGTTCATTCCCGAAAGATTCACAAAGAATTACCTTAACTGGATGAACGGCACACGTGACTGGTGTATTTCACGTCAGCTTTGGTGGGGGCACAGAATTCCTGCTTGGTACTGTGACGATTGCGGTAAGATGACTGTTTCAAAGACAAATATTGATGCTTGTCCTCACTGCGGAAGCAAGAATCTCAATCAGGATCCTGATACTCTTGATACATGGTTCTCATCTGCTCTCTGGCCGTTCTCAACACTCGGTTGGCCTGAGGAAACAGCAGATCTTAAGCATTATTATCCCACAAATACACTCGTTACAGGCTATGATATCATCGGTTTCTGGGTATCCCGTATGATTTTCTCAGCTCTTGAATACACAGGTCAGGTTCCCTTTGACACAGTACTTATTCACGGCCTTGTACGTGATGCTCAGGGCAGAAAGATGTCAAAGTCACTCGGTAACGGTATTGATCCCCTTGAAATCATCGATCAGTACGGTGCTGACGCACTCAGATTCACTCTTGCAACAGGTAACAGCCCCGGAAACGATATGCGTTTCTCAGACGAAAAGGTTGAAGCAAGCCGTAACTTTGCAAATAAGCTCTGGAATGCTGCACGTTTCGTTCTTATGAATCTTGATGAAAACGAACCTTCACCTTATGTTCCCGAAAATCTTGCTATTGAAGATAAATGGATTCTCAGCCAGTTCAACACACTTGCAAAGGAAGTTACAGCATCACTTGATAAGTTTGAACTCGGTCTCGCAGTTCAGAAGCTCTATGACTTTATCTGGGACGTTCTCTGTGACTGGTATATCGAGCTTTGTAAGATCCGTCTTAACTCAGAAGATGCAGAAAAGAAGGCAACTTGCAAGGGCGTTCTTGTTTACGTTATGTCAAATACACTTAAACTCCTGCATCCCTTTATGCCTTTCATTACTGAAGAAATCTGGCAGACACTTCCTCACGCAGGCGAGTCAATTATGGTTTCAGAATGGCCCAAGTTCAGCGATGCTCTTGTTTTTGCTGATGAAGAAGCAGAAATGGAACGCATTATGACAGCTATCAAGGCAGTAAGAAATCGCCGTGCAGAAATGAATGTTCCTCCCTCAAAGAAGGCAGAAGTTTATGTTGCAACTTCTTACAAGGATACATTCGCAACAGGTACAGAATTTTTCAAGCGTCTTGCATCAGCATCTGATGTTCAGGTTGCAGACAGCTTTGATATTGAAGGTAGCGTAAGTGTTGTTACCGCAGATGCTACAATTTATCTTCCTCTCGCTCAGCTTGTTGACTTTGAAGCTGAAAAGAAGAGACTCGGTAAAGAACTTGCAGAAGCAGAAAAGAAGCTCGGCTTTATTGAGAATAAACTTAATAATCCCGGTTTCCTTGCAAAGGCTCCTGAAGCTGTTATTGCACAGCAGAAGGAAGACGGTGCAAAACTTCAGGAAAAGATTGCTCTTCTTAAATCAAGCATTGAAAAACTCGGCTAAATCTATCAAAGCAACCATTTTTATTAATGGTTGCTTTTTATTGACATTTTTATGTATCAGGTAGTATAATAATTTTATTATATGAAAAGGGGTAGTTTTTATGTTTAATTGTCCTAATTGTAATAAAAGTCTTCCTGCTGATTCAGAATTCTGTCCTTACTGTGGTTCGAAATTGACAGTAGCTCAGAATGCTGAAGAGCCCAAAAAGAAAAAAGGTATAAAAGCCTGGCAGATAGTTCTGATTGTTCTGTCTGTTCTTCTTGTGCTGGGTATCGGTGTAGGAGCTGCATATTATTTCCTTACAGCTGATTCTGTTACTGAAGACACAGATGTTGTAGTTGAAACAGAATCAGAAGAAGAATCCACAACCGAAGAAACTACGACTGAAGATGAAGCAATTACTCAGGTTGTTGTCGATAAAACAGGGGAACTTGTAATCGGTTTTTCAGGTCCTTTAACAGGTCCGGCGTGGTACTACGGTACTGCCGTCAATAATGGAATACAGCTTGCTGTTGATGAAATTAATGCAAACGGCGGTATTGACGGAATGACAATTAAGCTTATTTCTGCTGATGATATGGCTGATACAGCTGTTGATGCGGCAAATGCGTACAATTCGCTCAAAAATCAAGGTATGCAGATTTTCATCGGACCTGTTACTTCAGGTTCTGCTTTGGCTGTTAAAGGACTTACATATTACGATAATATGTTCCAGCTTACACCAACAGCTTCAGCAGATGATGTTATAGAAAATAACAACTGTTTCCAGATTTGTTATTCAGATTCAGATCAGGGTACACGTGCCGCTGAGTATATTGATGAACAGAATCTTGCGACAAAGGTAGGTATCATATATAATTCAGCAGATGAGTACTCTACAGGTATTTATAACAGCTTCAAATCAGCTGCTGCAGGCAAAAACTTTTCAATAGTTGCGGAAATGTCATTTACATATGATAATTGTTTTGATTTTACAGCACAGATACAGGCTTGCAAGTCAGCAGGTGCAGATCTTGTCTTTTTGCCGATTTATTATTCAGAAGCATCACTCATTCTTAAGCAGTCAGACGAAGTGAATTACAATCCTCAGTTCTTTGGCTGTGATGGTCTTGACGGTATTCTTAATGCCTACAATTTTGATGCATCTCTTGCTGAGGGACTTATGATGTTGGCTCCGTTCTGTGAAGATGATACCGATTATGCGATACAGAATTTTGTTGATGCGTATTATTTGGAGTATAATCAGAATCCTGATATGTTTGCTGCTGCAGGTTATGATGCTGTTTATGCTATAAAAGCCGCTGCAGAAAAAGGCGATATAAATCCTCAGATGACTGCATCTGAAATATGTGAAAAAATGAAATCTGCTATGACTCAGGTGACAATAGACGGTATAACCGGTAATGATATGACCTGGTCAGCAACCGGTGAAGTCAACAAGACTCCTAAAGCTGTAAAAATACAAAACGGTACTTATGTGTCAGCAGATTGATAAAAGGTGATTCATTTTTATGACCAACGCAGAAAAATATTATCATTCACTACTGACTTTCGGAATTATGCCGGGGCTTGACAGAATAAAGATTCTTCTTGAAAGACTCGGCAATCCCGAGAAAAGTCTTCGCTGTATTCACGTTGCAGGTACAAACGGCAAGGGGACTGTGTGTTCATTTCTTTCTTCTGTACTGAAAGAATCAGGTTACAAAACAGGACTTTATACATCACCTTATATCGTCGATTTTCGTGAAAGAATCCGTGTTGACGGGGAAATGATAAGTGAATCAGACCTTGAAACAGTAACGGAAAAAGTAAGATGCGAAATTGATAAACTGAAAAGTGAAGATGTTATTATAACTGAATTTGAGGCGGTTACAGCGGCTGCATTTCTTTATTATAAAACTGTCGGCTGTGATTTTGTTGTTCTTGAAACAGGTCTCGGAGGCAGATTTGATGCAACAAATGTAATTGAAAGACCGCTTGTGAGTGTTATTGTTTCAATTTCACTTGACCACGTGAATATTTTGGGCAACACAATAAGTGAAATTGCTTATGAAAAATGCGGAATTATCAAGAATGGTTGCCCCGTGGTGACAAATTCCGTACAGCCTGCAGAAGCGTTGAAAATGATAAAAGAACAATCAGAAATGAGAAATTCTGATTTATATGTTGCCGATGTTTCAGCAATAAGTGTTCTTGATGAATCTATCAAAGGCAGTAATATTTTTTATGGTGGCAGAAGTGTTTTTGTACCCTTCCCCGGCAATCATCAGCGAGAAAACTGCATAACAGCATTAACTGTTATTGATTTGCTCAAAGAGCAGGGAATAGCAATTTCAGAAAAAGCTGTAAGAGAGGGAATAGCAAAAACAAGAAATCCTGCAAGATGCGAAGTTGTTTCTGAAAATCCGCTTGTTATTCTTGACGGTTGCCATAATGAAGACAGCGCAAAGGCTTTATGCTGTGTTATGGATAAACATCTAAGCGGTAAAAAAATAACTGCACTTATGGGAATGATGGCTGATAAGGATATTGATAAGGTGCTTTATCTTATGCTGCCTTTCTTTGAAAAAGTCTACACAATTACACCATCAAATCCCAGAGCAATAAACAGTGTTGAACTTGCAGAAAAAATAAAAAGACTCGGCACAAATGCACAGAGTCTTGAAGAAGCAGGAAAGTCTGTTCCCGACATAATAAACAGCCTTGACAATGAAGACACTCTTATTGTCTGCGGCTCACTTTATCTTTGTTCTGATGTATATAATGAAATAAAAAAATAAGAAGCAGTCAACTGCTTCTTATTTTTATTCGTCAATTCCTAATAACCAATTAACAGATACACTAAGTACATCAGCAAGTGCTACAAGTTCGTAGTCGTTGATGCTTCTAATCTGTCCTTCGAGCTTTGAGAGGCCTGATGCATTAAGGTCTACACCTCTTACCTGAAGTTGTGTAAGCAGATCTTTTTGTTTCATACCGATTGTTTTTCTTCTCTGCTCAACTCTCGCGCCTGCAATATTTCTGCTGCCGAGTTCCTGTTTTCTTACTCTCATAATCATACCTCCCTCGAGATTTACTACATTTTAGCATAATATGTTGATAATTTCAAGAGTTTATCAAAAAAAATCCATATATATTCTATCAAACTTCTCCAAAAATTCTGATTGATTATCATTATTTAATATGTTATTATATAAAATAGAAAAGAGTTGAGTTAATATGTTTGACAAAATCGAAAAAAATAATCTTGTAATGGATTTTTATGAGTTTGCACTTTCAAACGGTTTCATTAAAGAGCATCTTCATGATACAACAGCCTGGTTTGATGTATTTTTCAGACCCTCACAGCAGACAGGCGGATTCTGTATAATGTCAGGTGTTCAGCAGCTTTGCGAAACACTCAGCAATCTGTCGTTTGATGAAAGTGACATTGAATTTCTGCGTGAAAAAGGTATTTCAGAAGAATTTCTTGATTACCTTAAGAATTTTGAATTCAAGTGTGATATATGGGCTGTACCCGAGGGAACTCCCGTGTTTGCAGGCGAACCCATTGTCAAGGTAAAAGGTCCTGTGCTTCAGGCTCTTCTTATCGAAACAATGCTTTTGCTTACAGTCAATCATCAGACTCTTATTGCAACAAAAGCAAACAGAATTGTAAGATCTGCTCAGGGCAGAAGTGTTGTTGAAGCAGGTTCAAGACGTGCTCACGGACTTAATGCTGCACTTTACGGTGCAAGAAGCGCTTATATAGGAGGTTGTGTAGCAACCACAAATGCTCAGGCTGCAAAACTGTTTGATATTCCTGTATATGGCGGAATGAGCCATACCTGGATTCAGGTGTTTGATACAGAATTGGAAGCTTTCTGTGCTTATGCAAGAGAATATCCTGATAATTGTATCCTTCTTGTTGATACTTATGACACTATCAACAGTGGTGTTCCCAATGCGATTGAAGCGTTCAGAAGAGAGCTTCTTCCCAGAGGCTATCGTCCCAAGGGTATAAGAATCGACAGCGGTGACCTTGCTTATCTTTCCAAAAAAGTCAGAAAAATGCTCAACGAAGCAGGTTTTCCCGATTGTGATATCTATGCATCTAACTCACTTGATGAACATATTATCCGTGAAATGCTCGGCAACGGTGCAAGAGTTGATACATTCCTTGTGGGTGAAAGACTCATTACATCAGCCGATGCTCCTGTCTTCAGCGGTGTTTATAAACTTGCAGCAATAGAAAAAGACGGTCAGGTCAAAAACTGCATTAAGCTGAGTGAAAATGTTTCAAAAATTACAACTCCCTGCTCAAAGCTTCTCTGGAGATTGTTTGATATGGAAACAGGTAAGGCTATTGCTGACCTTCTTACTCTTGAAGATGAAAATATTTCAGAACTCAGCGAATATGAACTCTTCGACCCTGATTATTCTTGGAAAAGAAAAACTGTTACAAATTTCGTTGCAAGACAGCTTCTTGTGCCTATTTTCAAAAACGGAAGATGTGTTTATGAATCACCTGCACTTGCAGATATCCGTGCTTATTGTGCTGAGCAGGTTGACACACTCTGGGAAGAAGTTCTCAGATTCGAATATCCTCATAATTATTATGTTGACTTGTCTGAGCGCTTGTGGAACGAAAAACAGAGACTTATCAAAGAATCAAGAAAAAATTATTGATATAAACCATTTAATCTGTTGACTCTGTGTATTTTTAATGATAAAATAGTATAGTTAAAATTAATTGGAAGGTGAGTTATATGGCAATTGTTCTTGCTGAATCAGTAGCAATAACAAAAAGTCGTCTTGCAAAAGGTTTCAACGGTGATAATCTTAACCTTAACGGTAAAGTTATTTCGATACAGGAAGCTGATGAAGGATTCAAAGCCGCAGGTAGTGTAAAACCTCCTTATGTTGCAGTTCTTGCTTCAGGTAATCAGAAAGGCTTTGCTTCAGGTGCCGCTGTTGCTTTTAATGATTATGTAAAAGATATTAATCTCAATAAATATAATGCAGAAGCTGTTATCGGCAAGTATTTTGATGATATGCAGGCAGTCGTTGAAAAATGTAATATCGAGGGTGGAAGACTCTCTATTGGTATTATCTGCGTATACGATGATTGTGTGATTGCTGCAAAAACAGGGGAGATACATCTCCTCAGATTCTCCGAGGGTGAGCTCTTTGAGATTGCTCTTTCTGATGCTGCCGCAGGCAGAGGATATCAGTTTATTGATATTATTTCAGAAGGTGATATGTTTGCTCTCATCGGTGAAGAAGCATCTGTAAATCTTGATTACGACGGTATTGTCAATGCTTTTGATTCCGATACTGATCTCAAAACAAAAATCAAGGATTTCTATAAGATGTTGTCAGTCAGTGCAAAAGGTAAGGATTGCTCTGTTATTCTTATGAAGCTCAAGTGTGATTCTGATCGTACTTATGCATCAAAACCTCTTGTTGTTGCAACTGATGCAGCACACCATGATGTTCCTGTAAGTCCCGAAAAGTTTTCTGCAGAACCTCCGGTGAATATGGATGAACTCCGTGAGTCAGACGGATCTGTTTCAGATGATTATCTTCCCGAAACAGGTAAGAAGAATGTCTGGTCAAAGAAAAAGCTGGTTCAGTTTATTCCCATTGCTATCCTTGTTGTGATTCTTGCAGTAACAGCTGCATTGTTTGCAGCAACACGTCTTCCAAAACCCACAGGACCTTCAGAAGAAGGCGGAAGCGAATCAACAACACTCCAGCAGGGCGGTCTCAGCTCAATTTTTGATAATGTTGAAGATACAGAAGAAGAAACATACAATGGTGACTTCAATGGAAGTAACGGTATGCAGGATGTAGAAGACGTTGAAAACGGCGGTGAGGTAAATTCACCTGCTGTAGAAAGTACAACACGTGCTCCCGAAAACACAACAGAAGGTTCATCTGAATCTGAATCATCAACAGAAGAAACAACTGCTGATTCTTCTGAAGAAAGCACAACATCAGACGAAAGCACAACAGAAGGTTCTGAAACTGATACATCTGCGCAGGAAACAACAACTGAAGCAGAAACAACAACAGAAGCTTCTGAACCCGTAGCTGAGCCTGTTGCTGATCCCGAAGTATAATAAAAAATATCAAGGCTGTAAACTGGTTACAGCCTTGTTTTTTTATGAAATATTGAATCTTATATTAAGGTCAACATAACCGTCTATTCCGTCGACTTTTCCGCTGTCGGAATATTGCCATATGTTGTATGCATAATAGAAATTCGGATATGTGCCTTCGTGCTGAGCAAACCATAATACATTATCTTTTATCTTATCAAGGTCATATCGTTCATATGCATCAGTAAGATTGAAGTATACTGCAGGTGTATAACCTGCTTTTTTTATTGTTTTGCAGAACATAACTGCACAATCTGTCAGTATTTTTCCGTCAAGATTATCTGTTCGCATACCTACACCAGGCTCATTCTCCCAGTCAAAAACAACGGGACCTGTGATATCGTAACCGTCAATGATATTGAGTACAAACTCGGCTTCTTCAATAGCTTCATCAACTGTTATTGCCTGAGAATATATGTACACGCCCACTTCAAGCCCTGCTCTGAGTGCACCTTTTATATTGTCTTCTCCTTTATCATCGATATAAAGGTTGCCCGAAGCACCGTAACCTCTCAACGCAACTCTGATTATTGCAAAGTCAATACCATCGTCTGCAACAGCTTTCCAGTCAATATCTCCCTGAAATGAAGATACATCAACCCCTGTGGAATAACTGACCTTGTTATCGTTGTATTCGATTCTGCCGTTAACATATTCAAATTTATCCTGAGCAAATGCAGAAGCGGGAATGTCAGGGTAGTATGGTACTTCTCCGTTCATAAAAAGCGTAGTAGGTTCGGAATAAGTAATTATTTCAACGGGAGGAATTTCTTCCTCATCGTCTTTATCTGAGTATGTCGCTATTATTACAGCAATAATTGATAGCGAAAGCAGAATTATTGCTGCTATATAATAAGGAATGAATTTTTTGTCGGTAAATCTCATTTTTTGTACCTTTCGGGAAATTTCTGTATTATCATTTTAACATATCTTGTTATCAATGTTCAATAGGTAATTATTTATTAATTTATATGCAGTATATGAGCGTATTGTTCATCATCGTTGTTGACAGTTGTATAAAAAAGATATATAATTATAAGGTAGAATATTGGAGGTGTCCGTTATGGATAATAAAAAGAAACTTATAATCGGCGGCGTAATCTTTTTGGTTGTGCTTGTATTTGCAGTGCTCGTTTTCAGCGGTGTTTTTGGCAAAAACGAACCTGCAACTGATGAAATCACAACTCAGGAAGACATTGAAAACAAATATTTGGTAACAAATCAGTATACAGATGAAATAGCCGCATCTGCAGAGAATAATCTTCCTTATCTTGAAACAGATATAGAAAATCTTTTCTACACAGTTTCAACTGATGGTGCGGTTAAATTCTATACATTTGCGGATAATAAGTTTACAGAGGTTGAAGCTGACGGTGCATATGATGTAACTGTCACAATGAGTGAGCAGGAAGTAAAAGCAACTGTAACTTACATTGAAAAAGACGGTGTGATTTCAGGCTACGGTCTTTACAAAGGCGCAACAGACGGTTTTGACCTTTATCCTTATGCTTTCTTCAGACTTGTAAACTTCGGTGCAGACAACAAAGCTGCATCAGGAGATTATCTTCTTCTTGTTGACACAACAGCTGACGATTTCTACAGCAATGATAAAATTTATGATGAAGCATTCGGTTTCAAAACAAGTGATTCTTCATGCACAAGACTTCTTTCAGAAGCAAACAGAACTGTAGGTATGGACGGCACAAAAAGAAGTGACTATACACTCTTTAATAATGCTGTTATCGAAGTTTCAACAAGCCATCATATTTTTTTCTCAGGCAGACAGTATAGTGAAGCAGATGAAAGAGTAGACCTTTTCAGAAGCGGAGGAACAGGCAACAATGTTGATAATATTATCATTGCCCGTGATGTTCTCGGTTACTGGGTAAAGAATACTGAAGACGGTTTAATGTATATTTCTGTTGATGAGAACGGAAACGTTATTGTTGCAAAGTATAACGCTGATGAAGATAAATCAGAAACAGTAAAAACTCTTGACGGTGTTACAAGAGAGGATATTCTTGTAGACGGTGATTATATTTATTCAATCAGCAAAAATACAGTATATTCAATTCTTGATGAAAATGAAGCAACACTCGGTTATGCTAAAAACGATGTTTTTGCTGCAGATATGTTTACCGTACTTGGCGGTGAGTTTATTGTCAGAGGCTATGCAGACAAACATGTTCCTGTAACTGTTGTAGCATCTCTTGCAGACGGTAAAGTTATCGCAGTTTATGCTGATGAATTCTTCAGAAATGTTGTAAATCCCATTGTTGTTTCAGGGGGCGTTATGCTCACAGTTCAGGAAAACGATAAATTCACTTATTACATTTTCTGATAGGGTGGTAGTTTTATGAAAAATATCAATCTCGGCACATCAGAGCTTTCAGTTCCCGATGTTGCTGTCGGTTTCTGGCGACTTAACAGAAATACAGACCTTAAAACAGCTGAGGAGTTTATCCGTACAGCTCTTGAAAATGGTGCAAATTTTTTTGACCACGCAGATATATACGGTGGCGGTGAAGCAGAAAAAATCTTTTCTGAAGCAATCGGAATGAATGATTCAATCCGTGAAAAAATGTATATTCAGACAAAGTGCGGAATCGTTCCCGGTAAGAGTTTTGATTTTTCAAAAGAGCATATTCTCAAAGCTGTAGACGGAAGCCTTAAAAGGCTTAATACTGATTATATAGATGTGCTTCTTCTTCACAGACCCGATACACTTTTTGAACCCGAAGAAGTCTGCGAAGCTTTTGATGTTCTGAAATCTAGCGGTAAAGTCCGTAATTTCGGTGTTTCTAATGAGGGGATATGGCAGATGGAATATCTCAGAAAAAACCTCAATATGCCCCTTGTAGCCAATCAGTTGCAGTTCAGTATTGCACATTGCCCTATGATTCAGGGCGGACTTAATGTGAATATGTATAACGATTCTGCCGTTGACAGAGGCGCAGGAATAATAGAATACTGCCGAATGAATAAAATCACAATTCAGACATGGTCACCGCTTCAGCACGGCTTTGCAAAAGGCACATTTATTGATAACCCCGATTTCCCTGAACTTAATTCAAAGCTTCAGGAGCTTGCAGATAAATACGATGTAACAAAGACAACTATTTCAATTGCTTGGATTCTTTCACATCCCGCAAAAATGCAGGCAATCACAGGCACACTCAAAAAAGACAGACTTCTTGAGTGCCTCAAAGCATCAGATATTAAGCTGACCCGTGAAGAGTGGTACGCAATTTATAAAAGCGCAGGCAATATTTTACCGTAAATAAAACAAAAAACTAAGGAGCTGTAGAAATACAGCTCCTTAAATATTTATCTGCCTGAATCTATTACATCTATTTCATTGATAGTGTATGCAACACCAAGACCTTTTGCTACTTGTTTGTGTTCATATTTTTTTCCGCCACGAACAATGGCTTTTGTTCCTTTATGCGGGCGTCTTCTTTCTAATGAACCTACAATAGAAATTTCGGTTTCTTTCTGTACATCAAAACGTGCTATCTGACCATTGTTGCCTGACCACAGTTCATTACCTGTTTCAAGATCAATAATATACATTTTTACTAATGCTGCTGTGTTCATATTAATTGATACAGTTCCTGCAGGGTTAAGTTCTGCAATAGGACAACCACAATTGATACATACCTTTGCCAAGCTTGACATTTCTTTACCGCATTCGGGACATTTGATAAGTGCCATTTTAGTACCTCCAAAAAGTAGAAAAAGTTAATTTTTTTGAAATCATATAATTCCAAAAATACTGCATATGATTTACTATGCAAAAATATTATACACCACATCAGATGTAAAGTCAATACATCAATTGTGGTGTATTGTGCACTTTAACTGTCAATTGCAGAGGTGATAGTTATGAAGGAATATGTTGAGATTATCAAGGATTTGCGTGAAGATAACGATAAAACACAAAAAGAAATTGCTGAATATTTAGGAACAACACAGCAGGTTTATTCCCGTTATGAAAAAGGGGAGAACGAAATGCCTGTAAGACATATAATTGCACTTTGTAAATATTACGGTGTATCTGCCGATTATATTCTAGGTCTGAAATAAAACAGGGAACAGCATTTGCTGTTCCCTTGAATTTTATTATTTTACAAATTCTCTGTAAATTGCATCAATTGTCTTGTGGTAATCTTTTTCTTCAACCGCAACGATGATGTTGATTTCACTTGAACCCTGGTCAATCATTCTGATGTTAACCTTTGCATTTGCAAGAGCTGTGAAGATTCTTGCTGCTGTGCCTTCAGTATTAACCATACCACGACCAACGATAGCGATAAGGCAGAGACCTTCAACAAGTGTGATTGAATCGGGATT
The DNA here is from genome assembly GCA_045639185.1 of Acutalibacteraceae bacterium. Classification (GTDB taxonomy): domain Bacteria; phylum Bacillota; class Clostridia; order Oscillospirales; family Acutalibacteraceae; genus UBA1081. The sequence continues at coordinate 20,712 of JAZUCO010000026.1, read as the reverse complement.
GACCTTCTTAACGATATCAGCAGTAATTGAACCCTTGTGTGAGCCGAGAGCATCAGCAGAAACAAGAACGCTCATTGTGTCGATACCTGAGGGAAGATGTTCAAATGAAACCTTATGGTTTTCAAGAACTTCAAGAACCTTTCTGCCAAAGCCGAGTTCTGCGTTCATCATATCCTTTTCAACATGGATAGCTGTGATACCCTTTTTACCTGCGATACCTGTGATAACAGTAGGAACATTGTTGCTTGAAGCCTTGTGAACAATCATTGTTCCGGGAGCTTCGGGGCAGTTTGTGTTTCTGATGTTGATGGGTATTCTTGCTTTTCTTACGGGGAAAATTGCTTCGTCGTGAAGAACAGTTGCACCCATGTATGAAAGCTCACGAAGTTCTCTGTAAGTGATTTCGGGGATAGGCTGAGGATTGTCGATGCAACGGGGATCTGCCATAAGCATACCTGAAACGTCAGTCCAGTTTTCATAGATATCAGCTTCAGCAGCACGTGCAACGATTGAACCTGTAACGTCTGAACCGCCTCTTGAGAATGTCTTAATCATACCTGCGGGAGTTGCACCGTAGAAACCGGGGATAACTGCATATTCGTGATATGAAAGAAGTCTGCCGAGTTCTGCATCTGTCTTTTCAATGTCAAGAAGACCGTTTTCATCGAAGAAAATGCCTTCTTCAGCATCAATAAACTGGAAACCGAGGAACTTTGCAAGGATTTTTGAGTTAAGGAACTCGCCACGGCTTGCAATATAATCCTGAGTTGCGTGATGCATAATAGCAACCTTGATTGCCTGAAGATCTTCTTCAAGTGAGAAATCAATACCGAGGTCATTGATAATTCCGTTATATCTTTCTCTGATTTTATCAAATGTTTCGTCAATGCTCTTCTTATCTCTTACAAGACGGAAGCACTGGAGAAGCATATCTGTTACTTTAACGTCATGAGCATCTCTTTTACCGGGAGCAGAAGCTACAACATATCTTCTGTCGGGATCGCTTTTGATGATGTCGGCAACCTTGCGGAACTGATTTGCGTCTGCAAGTGATGAACCGCCGAATTTTACTACTTTAATCATTTCAGCACCTCATAATTTACTAAATATATACGCATAACATTATATTAAAATTTAATTGTTTTTGCAATAGTGAAAATTAACATTATAAAGCCGTAAATAATAAGCAATTCAGTAATTTTGCAACAGATTAAAAAACAAGGAACAGTATAAGCTGTTCCTTGTTGAAAATTGATTGAAATCTTTATTTTTGATTATGATCAGTTTACTGCATTAAAAAATGCAACAGCAACCTGATTTTTTGTTACTGTATCAAAAGCAATGCGTTTACTGAATAACTGACCGATATCGTAGATGAATTCGAAGATTTCCATTATACCTTTGTTTTCAGAAAGCATAAAAGATCCTACTTTAAGCTCAAATTCAGAAATTCCGTTGCCGAAACCGATTGCAGGTACAGAAGAGCCGAGAGCCTTTAATGTTGCAGCATATTCATTCTTTGTGATTTTTGCATCGCCGTCAAATGCTTTGTTTCCTGATGCTGACATATAGCCGTTAATATACATATATTCAACAGCCTTGTATTCTGCATCGCTGATTTTTACGTCTGTAAGGTCAAATCTTGCATCGGGAAGTTCTTCAAGAATTCTGTCTGCAATAAATCTGTGACCTGCAACTGTGGGGTGTGAAACCTCAACAATTGTTCCTGTTGTATCAACATAGATATAACCGTATTCAGCCTGTTTGTCAATCATCGGTTTGTTGCCAAAGTCAACAATCATCTGTTCCACTTCTGCAGAAATGGGGTCAGGCTCAGCAACGATGTCAGGTTCGCCCTGCTTTGTGCTGAGAGTTGTGTTGAAAAGACCGACAACAACGAGCGTTACATCAGGATTAAGGTCGTAAATAGCATTTACAATGTAATCCCAGTTTTCATTGAGTGTTGCAAAAGCATATTCAATAGCTTCAGGCATAACCTTTACAAGGTCGGGGAGTGCATTCATATAGTTTGCAAGGTCAACCATACCGCCGATGATGTCATCATCTGTAGTTGCTGTTGCAAGATATTCTTCAAGAGCAACAAGGAATTCTTCGGGAAGACGGTTTTCCATACGGATTTCAGTAAGAACCCAACCGAGATATCCGCCCCAGTCATTACCGCCGATACCGATTGTGATAAGGTCAGCATCTGCAATTTCCTGACGGATTGTGGGAATCATAGCTTCAATTTCAGCTTTTGAAGTGTTGGGAACTGCACTGAAAAGGTATTTGTCTTCGGGAACATAATTGTCATCAAGAACATAGCGGAGTTCAACAGTTCTGAAGCCGGGACAAGCAAGGGGAACAAGCTCGGCACCGAGATCCTGACTGAGATAATCAGAATATGAATCAGGAGCAAAAGTGAATTCAGTCATTCTGTATTCATAGTCTCTGTAGCCGCTGGCTTCGCTGTCACCTAAAAGTACGTATTTTTCATAATTGTGATACTGTTTTTCATTCTCAGCCGCAAAACACACAAGTGAACCTGAAATCATCAAAAGTGTGAGGATAACTGCGAGTGTTCTTTTGAAAATTTTCATATCAATTGCCTCCGATAAATATTAAAATATTGTAAATATATTGTAACATAATTTTACCAAAAATCAATATAAAATTTAGAAAATAGAAAAAACAATCTGCCAAAAAATTAAAAAGGGAACGGTTTTATCCGTTCCCTTAAAATTTTAATAATGTGCGGCACCGCATTCACATACGGGATTTGTTTTGAAGAGTTTCTGGAAGAAGTTGAGTATTTTCCAGAAGAAAGAGATAAATGCGTTTGTGCTGTGGCAGTTACATGAGCAGTTGATTGTTGTATCTTCTGCAAGATTTTCATCGCAGAAGTCACAATATTCGTCGCCATCGTTGTCTTCGTGTCCGAGAGCGTCTGTGTAATCATCTGTGAATGTATCACCGCAAGTGCAGGTGTATGTTGTATAACCGTCTTCTGTACAAGTGGGAGGTGTTACATCTTCATCATATGAATGACCGAGAGCGTCTTTGTAATCTGCAACATAAGTATCACCGCAAACACAGGTGTATGTTGTATAACCGTCTTCTGTGCAGGAGGGAGGAGTCACAACAGCATCATATGTATGACCGAGAGAGTCTTCGTAATCAGCAACATAAGAATCACCGCAAACACAGGTGTATGTTGTATAACCGTCTTCTGTGCAGGAGGGAGGAGTCACAACAGCATCATATGTATGACCGAGAGCGTCTTCGTAATCAGCAACATAAGAATCACCGCAAGTGCAGGTGTATGTTGTATAACCGTCTTCTGTGCAAGTGGGAGGAGTCACAACAGCATCATATGTATGACCTGCTGATTTGATTGCTTCTGTGTAAGAATCTGAACATACTGAGCAAGTATAAGTCATTACACCATTTTCAGTACAAGTGGGGGGAGTTGTGACTGAGGGAATATGATTATGACCGGCAAGAGGAAGTAATAAATCTGAACCTGAAATAACCGTATTACAGATATTACACTTAGTGTAAGCTTCATTACCCTGAGTGATACAAGTTGATTTATTAGCAGCAACATTTGTTACATCTTTATGTTTACATACAACATTAAATGTATATGATACTGTGAAACCTTCGTAAGTTACTGTAACAGTCTTAGTGCCTTCAGCAGATGTGTCGGCAGTGCTCAGTTCAAAACCTGTTGTAATAACTTCTTTTGAACCGTCGCTGTACTCAAGAAGAAGTGTCAGACCGTTTGCAGAGTAGAATTCATTGATATCAAATTCAGAAATAGTGGGGTATGAGTTTATTGAAACATTTTCAAGAGTAACTTCTTCCTTATTGTGCGCATAATACATTGTCTGCTGATAATCATCTTTTGTTGTAAGAGTGAACGAGGGCTTTGTATAGAAGTCGCAGATGAGATAGTTATCTGCATAGTCGAAACCATAAATTCTGAAATATTCTGTTTCAGATTCAGGTCTCCAGATTTCAGTTGCAGTGCCGTTTGCAGGGTCAAACTCAAATACAGCCTGACTGCTGTTGTAGTAGAGATATGTACCGTCTGAAGCAAGACGAGCATAGCAACCGGGGTAGTATGAAGATGCACTTGTCATCCATCTGTCAGAAACTGATTTTACTACTGAATTGTCGCTGTATTTTTTGATGTTTGAATCTGTTTCATCAATATAGTAGATTTCATCGCCTGCAAGCTGGAAAGCTGATGATGAATTCTGCCAAAAATAGTTGTCGTATGTTGTTGATGAAGGTGTTGTGTCGTAGTCATCTGCTTCATGACCTGTTGCGTATATACCGTCTGATGAGCGAAGGAAGTTTTTGTGCATTACTCTTCCGGTTATATCATTGACAGGGTCATCCCATGTGATATCAACATGATAATCGTATCCATTGATAGTGACAATATTCCATGCGTGATTGAGTGTATCTGATTCACAGAGATAACCATCAATACCGAGCTGTCTGAGTATATACAGATAAGCTTCTGCGTAACCCTGACAAACACCGACACCGTTTACAAGCACACCGTACATTGAGTAGCTGTAATAAGGAACAGTATCATTCAGATAATTGTCATAGTCATAAGCACAGTTAAGAGCAATTCTGTCGTGAACAAGCAATGCTTTTTCAACATCTGTGAGATTATCGTTATCTTTGATATCTGCAATCATATTCTCAGTAACAGCGTCACATTCTGCTATCATTTCCTGATATTCTTCTGCTGTGCAGCTGTATTCGGGATTAATAGTAAGAATATAACCGAAAATTGTTGTGTAACCGAAACGTGTAACGTGGAAAAGCTCAGGACTGTTGTCATAAATAAAACTTGCAATATAGTCTATTTTTGACGGTGCAAGATAATATGAACTAAGGTCAATTGAAGTTGAACATTTCATAATTTCAGAAAGAATGTATTCTTCAAGAGAGTAGGATAAAGATGGTGCATCGGGATCGTCAGGCAACGCCATGTGGAAATCATCCTCAACGTAATGAATGGTTGTGGATGCGGCATAAGCGCTGATGCTTACAAGACCGGGACACATCATAAAAATTACAAGCAGAACAGAAAGTAACGCTTTTAAGGTTTTATGCTGTTTTTTCATGTTGGTTTCCTCCGTACTTAAATCTTTTTCAGATTTGAAATGGAAATATAATACATTTTTATTATGTAATTAATACAAAAATTAATAAAATAATAGAAAAATATTATATTTAATGTAAATATAGCACACATCAACAGCAACTTCAAGCATTATTGGAATGTTTTTATTTTTAATTACATATTGATATCGAAACAAGATATACGGCATGCCGTATGATATATTTGCATTCGCAAATATGATATAATATCCGTCCTGTACACGCGAAGCGCATATCATCCACAATGGTTGATATCATATCAAAGATATTTCATCCGTTCGTGCTAAGGAACGGATATCATTGAAAAAACCTTGTTCTGATGAACAAGGTTTTTTCATGGAGCTGCTAACCGGATTTGAACCGGTGACCTCATCCTTACCAAGGATGCACTCTACCGACTGAGCTATAGCAGCAATTGTTAAATTTACAACATTGATATTATACACACGGCAGAAAGTTTTGTCAAGTGAAAAATAATTTATAATCTATTGCAAATTACAGTCAAAAGTGCTAAACTCTACTTAACTTTAACTCATACGGAGAATGTTATGAAAATTGTAGTTGCAGGTTGCGGTAAAATCGGTACAACAGTCATCGGCAGTCTTGTTGCCGAGGGGCATGATGTTACAGCGATTGATGCTGACAATAGAATACTTGATGATCTGACAAATATTTATGATATCATGGTTATCTGCGGTAACTGTGCAGACAGTGATGTTCTTACAGAAGTGTCAATAGAAGAAGCTGAACTTTTTGTTGCTCTGACAGGTTCGGACGAACTCAATATGCTCAGTTGCTTTATTGCAAAAAGAATGGGCGCAACTAACACAATAGCAAGAATCAGAAATCCCGAATATAATGACGACAGCCTTGTTTTTCTTCGCAAGGAACTTGATCTGTCAATGGCTATAAATCCTGACAGACTCACTGCAATTGAACTTTATAACATTCTTAAGTTGCCCTCAGCTGTCAAAACAGAAAACTTCTCACGTCGTTATTTCCAGATGATTGAACTTATCGTCAGAAGTGATTCTGTGCTCGATAATGTACGTCTCAGCGAATTGCGTGTAAAATACGGTGCAAAAGTGCTTGTATGCGCTGTTCAGCGTGGTGATGAAGTTTATATCCCTGACGGTAGTTTCGTGCTTAAAGCAGGAGATAAAATTGGTCTTTCTGCCGCACACGGTGATATTCACAAGCTTCTTAAATCACTCGGGTTATTGCAGAAGCAAGCAAAGCACGTTATGATTCTCGGTGGCAGTAAGTCAGCGTTTTATCTTGCACAGATGCTTATTAATTCAGGTGTATCTGTTAAAATTATTGAGAAGAGTAAAGAGCGTTGCGCTGAACTGAGTGAAAAACTGCCCAAGGCTATGATTATTCAGGGTGACGGTGCTCAGCAGGAGCTTCTTATTGAAGAAGGTCTTCGTTCTGTTGATGCTTTTGTATCGCTCACCGGTATGGATGAAGAAAATATTCTCATTTCAATTTATGCAGCAGCAAACAATGTTCCCAAGGTTATTTCAAAAGTCAACAGGCCTGAGTTGTCAACAATGGCATCACGTCTCGGTCTTGAATGTATTGTTTCTCCGAGAAATCTTACTGCAGATATTTTTGTCAGATATGCAAGAGCGCTTGAAAATTCAATGGGAAGCAATGTTGAAACTCTTTACAAGATAATGGACGGCAAAGCTGAAGCTCTTGAATTCAGAGCACATCCCGATGCAAAACTTACAGATATTCAGCTTAAAGACCTTAAACTCAAAAAGAATATTCTTATTGCAGGTATCTTAAGAGACAGGAAGACAATCATTCCCGGTGGTGATGATGTTATTTTATCTGATGACAGAGTTATTGTTGTTTCTTGTGAGCATAAACTCAATGACCTTGATGATATTCTTGCATAAGGTGATGTAATTTTATGAACCATAGATATGTTTTTCATCTGTTCGGCAAAATACTCATTGCGATGACTGCATTGCTGGCATTGCCGATGATTGTTTCTCTGATATATAAAGAATCATGTTATTCATCATTTCTTATAACAATGGTAATAAGCCTTGTTGTGGGACTTGCAGTATCGTTTATCTTCAAAACAGAAGATAAAGTCATTTTTGCAAAAGAAGGTTTTCTGATAGTTGCCCTTTCGTGGATAGGAATGTCTGCAATCGGTGCATTGCCGTTTGTGATAAGCGGAGAAATTCCTTCTTATGTGGATGCTTTTTTTGAAACCGTAAGCGGTTTCACAACAACGGGTGCTTCAATTCTTGATGATGTTGAAAGTCTCAGCCACGGTATGTTGTTCTGGCGAAGTTTTACTCATTGGATAGGTGGTATGGGGGTTCTTGTATTTATGCTTGCAATCATTCCCTCATCAAATGACCGTTCAATTCATATTCTCAGAGCAGAAGCACCGGGACCGATAGTCGGTAAACTTGTTCCCAAAATGCGAGACACAGCTAAGATTCTTTATCTTATTTATATTGCGCTTACATTAATAGAAATTGTATTCCTTCTTGCGGGGAAAATGTCATTGTTTGACAGCATAGTACACGCTTTCGGTACAGCAGGTACCGGTGGTTTCGGCATTAAGGCGGACAGTATAGGATCATATAGCCCGTATCTGCAGTGGGTAATTACAATTTTTATGCTGATATTCGGTGTTAATTTTAATCTTTATTATCTTATACTTACAAAAAAGATAAAAAATGCGCTCAAGAGTGAAGAGTTATGGACATATATTCTTATCTGTTTTGCTTCAACCGTTATAATTGCAATGAATATCAGAGGGCTTTACGGCAATCTGTCAGAAACAATCAGAGAATCTTCATTCCAGGTTGCATCTGTTGTGACAACAACAGGCTATTCAACTGCAGATTTCAATGCGTGGCCTGAACTCTCAAAAACTATATTGTTGCTTCTGATGTTCCTCGGTTCCTGCGCAGGTTCAACCGCAGGCGGATTCAAGATTTCACGTCTTATTCTGCTTGTAAAAACTGTAAAACGAGAAATCAAGGTTCTTGTTCACCCCAGAGCTGTTGATGTTGTCCGTTTTGAGGGCAAAAAGGTTGAAGAACCCGTGCTCAAGAGTTTGTCAGCATACCTTGCGATTTATCTTGTCTGTTTTATGGGTATTTTTATTTTGTTGTCATTTGACGGATATGATATCCTTACAAATTTCAGCGCAGCATCAGCATGTTTCAATAATATAGGTCCCGGACTCGGTGCTGTAGGTCCTGCAGCAAGTTTTTCAGGTTTTTCTGTTTTCTCAAAGATTATTCTTTCAGTTGCAATGCTTTTCGGCAGACTTGAAATTTATCCTATGCTGTTTGTACTTTCACCCTCAGCATGGTCAAGAAAATAATATAAAAAAATCCCGATTATGCCTTAGCATAGTCGGGATTTTTTGTTATATGACGTAGTATCAGAGTTCATAAATACCTGAATCAAGAACAACGATTTCTTTATTTCTGAATCTGAAATATTTGTTTACAGGTTCATTGAATTCAATGTAATCAGATACATCAAGAGTGCCTATATCAATTCTTCTGATTTCGCAAGATGCTTTATTGCAGACATAAACACTGTCATTATAGAATGATGCTGAAATCGGCATATTGAATGCAGTATTGTCATCTCCGCCTATTCTCATAATGATTTTCTGTGCAGAAACAGAGTATCTTATAACAGCATTGCGCTGAGGCACAACGCACCAAATGCTGTTTCCGTCAAATGCGGCATCTCTTGCAGGTGCATTGTTGTAATATAAGTCACCCGTTTTTACGATTTTACCTTTTTCATCAAAGTGTCCCATTTCTCCTGTGGGATAAATCACAATTGTATGATGATTGGGAAGTCTTACAGTATCGCAGGAGATAAAATCTCCGAGTCTTGAAGAAATCTTTTCGTAAGCCATACCGAATTTATTGAGAAGATAAACACTTTTTGTAACAGTTGTGATTTCGCCTGAATTTGCATCATAACTGAAAAATGATACTTTACTTATACCGTCTTCATTTTTATCACTTTTTACGAAAATGAGTCCTGCTGAAAACGGAACAATATCAATAACATTCAGATTGAGAATTCTTTTCATCAGGCATCCTCCGAATTGGAAATGTTATAACAAAGCGTCATAAGACTGTCATTTAGGTGAACGTTTTCGACCACGACATCAGGGTAATCATCATGTATATTATAATGACTGAAATTCCAGAATGCTTTTATATTGCATTCAATGAGTTTTGCAGTAACAGCTTCACCGGCATAAGAGGGGATACAAAGAATTGCCGCTGTGGGGTTATATTCATCACAGAAATCTTTGACTGTGTTAAAATTTCTGATTCTGAAATTGTTTATTTCAATACCTTCAAGTTTTGAGTCGGAATCAAAAATGCCCACAAGCTCAAAGCCTTTTGTCTCAAAATTAAGATGCTGAGCAATAGCTCTGCCGAGATTACCGGCACCCACAAGAATAATTCTGTGATTCTTTTCAACACCGATAATCTGACCTATATTTTTTCTTAATTCTTCAATGTTGTATCCGTAACCCTGCTGACCGAAACCGCCGAAATGATTCAGGTCCTGTCTTATCTGAGAAGCGGTAAGACCCATTTTTTCGGCAAGATTCTTTGAAGATATCTTTTCAATACCTTCTTTCTGAAGTATGCCGAGAAAACGATAATAGCGGGGAAGTCTTGCAATGACAGACTTAGGGATTGAAGTATTGTTTTTCATAAAACTGACCTTACTTTAATTAAAGTGTGGCAACAGTATCCATAACGTACTGACCGAATTCGCGGCAAGTGCAGCCGTTGTCTCTGCCTGTGATAGTCATTTTCTTTTCTGTGAGCATACAGATATCAAGAGCCTTTTCAAGCTTATCTGCTTCTGCCTGCTTGCCTATGTGTGAAAGGAGCATTACAGCAGCTCTGAGCATTGAACAGGGGTCTGCATACTGTGCTCTGCCTTCTTTAACCATTCTGGGAGCAGAACCGTGAATAGCTTCGAACATAGCGTACTTCTTACCGAGGTTAGCTGAACCAGCAGTACCTACACCGCCCTGGAATTCAGCAGCTTCGTCTGTAATGATATCACCGTAAAGATTGGGGAGAATGAAAACCTTGAAATCTGTTCTTCTCTTGGGATCGATAAGCTTAGCTGTTGTGATATCAATGTACCATTCGTCTGTTGTGATTTCAGGGTAGTCTTTACCGACTTCTTTACAGAGATTAAGGAATTTACCATCAGTTGTCTTGATAACGTTAGCTTTCTGGATGATTGAAACTCTGTCCTTCTTGTTGTTTCTTGCATAGTCGTAAGCAAGCTTTGCAATTCTCTGACATCCTTCTGTTGTTGTAACAACAAAGTCGATAGCGAGTTCGTCATCTACATTTACACCTTTTGAGCCTACTGCATAAGCACCTTCTGTGTTTTCACGGAAGAATGTCCAGTCGATGCCCTGCTCTGGAACCTTAACGGGACGAACATTTGCAAAAAGGTCAAGAGCCTTACGCATAGCAACGTTTGCACTTTCGATGTTGGGAAGTCCGTCACCTGCCTGGGGAGTAGTTGTGGGGCCCTTGAGGATAACATCGCAAGCCTTGAGTTCTTCGAGAACATCATCGGGAATAGCTTTCATATGAGCAACACGGTTTTCGATTGTAAGCCCGTCAATATCCTTGAAAATGATTTTGCCTGCGTCAACATCGTCTTTGAGAAGATATTTGAGAACTGTTGCAGCTTCGTGTGTGATTGTGGGGCCGATGCCGTCACCGCCGCAAACACCGATAATGATCTGATCTTTATTTGTGAAATCTGTGAATTCTTTTACAGACTTGATTTTTTCATTTCTTTCTGCCTGTTCTCTTATGAGAGCTTCAAATTTTTCAACGGCAGCTTTGATATTTGCTTCTGTCATTTTAATCACCTTTTTTTGTAATTATCTGTAATGTAGGGACCGATGCCCACATCGGTCCGTTTTTTTGTTATATTTCAGATTTCATAATTATGAATTATGAATTATTTCTGTGCGCCTGTGTAGTTAAGAAGTCCGCCGAATGTGAGCATATTCTTCTGTCTTTCTGAGAATCCGCCTTCAAGAACGTATTCTTCGCCCTTTGTTTCGTTAACGAGAACAACGTCTGTATCGTTAAGGATAGCAGCTTTAACATCTTTGAGAGTAACAACATCAAACTTGTCAATCTTATCATAATCCTCAGCATTCTTGAATGTAAGAGGAATGATACCTGAGTTGATGAGGTTTGCCTTGTGAAGTCTTGCAAATGACTTTGCAACAACAGCCTTGATACCAAGGTAAAGAGGAACAAGAGCAGCATGTTCTCTTGATGAACCCTGACCGTAGTTAGCACCGCCTACGATGATACCGCCACCCATTGATTTGCAGTTTTCAGCAAAGTCCTCATCACACTGCTTGAAGCAGAATTGTGAAAGGTGCGGAACGTTTGAACGGTAGGGGAGAATCTTTGCGCCTGCAGGCATAATGTGGTCTGTTGTAATGTTGTCACCGACCTTGAGCATTACCTTTGTTGCAACTGAATCTGTAAGAGCTGTGCCGAGGGGAACACTCTTAATGTTGGGACCATAAATAACGTCAACTGCTGATGCTGTGTCTGCACAAGCGGGAAGTTCTACCATATTGTCATTGATAAGGAATTTTTCGGGCATAGGGAACTCAGGCATATCGCCGAGTGTTGTTGCAGGGTTTGTAAGAACACCTGTAACAGCTGAAGCTGCTGCAACTTCGGGGCTTACAAGATAGATGCCTGCGTCTGCAGTACCGCTTCTGCCTTCAAAATTTCTGTTGAATGTACGAAGTGAAACGCCCTTTGAGTTGGGTGACTGACCCATACCGATACAGGGGCCGCAAGCACTTTCAAGAATTCTAGCACCTGCTGCGATCATATCAGCAAGAGCACCGTTTTCTGCAAGCATTGTAAGAACCTGCTTTGAACCGGGTGCGATTGAAAGGCTTACATTGGGATGAACTTTCTTGCCTTTGAGAATGTGAGCAACTTTCATCATGTCCATAAGTGATGAGTTTGTACAAGAACCGATACAAACCTGATCAATTGTAATTTCACCGATTTCGTCAACTGACTTTACGTTATCGGGCATATGAGGCATAGCAGCCATGGGAACAAGCTCTGAAAGCTTGATTTCGATAACCTTGTCGTAAACTGCATCTTCGTCAGCAACGAGCTCCATCCAGTCTTCTTCTCTGTCCTGAGCCTTGAGGAAAGCCTTAGTAACGTCGTCTGAGGGGAAAACTGATGTTGTTGCACCGAGTTCTGCACCCATGTTTGTGATTGTAGCTCTTTCGGGGACTGAAAGAGTAGCAACACCCTCGCCTGTGTATTCTATGATTCTGCCTACGCCGCCTTTAACGGAGAGTATTTCAAGAACCTTAAGAATAACGTCTTTAGCTGCAACCCAGGGTGAAAGCTTACCTGTAAGGTTAACTTTGACGATTTCAGGCATTGTGATGTAGTATGTACCACCACCCATTGCAACTGCAACGTCAAGACCGCCTGCACCCATTGCAAGCATACCGATACCACCGCCTGTGGGAGTATGGCTGTCTGAACCGAGAAGAGTCTTGCCGGGCTTGCCGAATCTTTCAAGGTGAACCTGATGACAGATGCCGTTACCGGGTCTTGAGAAACGGATACCTCTCTTCTTTGCAACTGTCTGAATGAATCTGTGGTCATCAGCGTTTTCAAAGCCGTTCTGAAGTGTGTTGTGATCGATGTATGCAACTGAAAGTTCAGTTTTTACTCTTTCAATGCCCATAGCTTCAAACTGAAGGTAAGCCATAGTGCCTGTTGCATCCTGTGTGAGAGTCTGATCAATGCGGAGACCGATTTCGGTACCCTTGATCATTTCACCTTCAACAAGATGAGTTTTAATAAGTTTTTCTGCAATTGTATAACCCATAATGTCCTCCATTTATAAATATACATTAAAATACATTATATATAATACAATTTTGAAGTTTTGATGTCAAGTGTCAGAAGTGTTTTAAGTCCGATTTATTATTATTTTTTTATAAAATATTATATTTTGTTGATTTTTTTGGTGCTGAGTGGTATCATATCTTTTATAAAACAAAAGGAGCTGTTTTTATTATGGATAAAAAAGTAAAAGCCGGTATTGCTGTTGCTGCTGTAGGCTCTGCAGTTGCTGCAAATCTTATAAAAGCAAAAAAATTCACGCCTCCTGCTAAGGAAGGATCACCTCTTCCCGAAGAGCGTATTGATGTTGAAAGATATACAAAGAATCTTTCAGATGCTATTAAAATAAAGACAATTTCAAATGTTGACGAAGATAAAGTTGACTGGTCTGCATTTGATGAACTTCATAAACTCTTTGAAGAAAGATATCCTCTCATTCACAAGTCACTCAAAAAGGAAATTGTAGGTAAAGCAAGTCTTCTCTATACATGGGAAGGTAAAAATCCTGACCTTGAACCTATTGCTCTTCTCGGTCATCAGGATGTTGTTCCTGTTTCCGCGGGTACAGAGCAGGATTGGGAACATGACCCCTTCAGCGGTGATGTTGCAGACGGTTATGTCTGGGGCAGAGGCGCAGTTGATATGAAAAATCACGTTGTTGCTGTACTTGAATCAGTTGAAACACTTCTGGAAGACGGTTTTCAGCCTGAAAGAACAGTGTATCTCTGCTTCGGTCACAATGAAGAAGTTGTTGCATCTCCCAACAATGGTGCCAAGAAGATTTCTGCTCTTCTTGAAAGTCGCGGTGTAAGACTTGACAGCGTACTCGACGAAGGTGGCGCAATTCTTCCCATAAAAGTTCCCGGTATCATTGATAAAAATCTTGCAGGTATCGGTATAGCAGAAAAAGGTTACTGTGATTATCAGATCAGTATTTCTGCAAAGGGAGGTCATTCTTCAACACCTCTCAAACACACAGCTCTCGGTCAGATGGCTGATGTTATAAAGGATATTGAAAATAATCAGTTCCCCTCAGAAATCACACCTGTTGTTGACGGTATTCTTGACAGAGTAGGAAGAAATACATCTTTCCTTGCAAGAAATGTGCTCTGTAACATCAAGGCTCTCAAGCCTGCACTTAAGGTTGTTATGTCAAATATTCCTGCTGCAGCTTCTTTTGTAAGAACAACAACTGCGGTTACAATGGCACAGGGCAGCCCTCAGGCTAATGTTCTTCCTCAGAAGGCTACAATTGCTGTTAACTTCAGAATTATGCCCGGTATGACTATTGCAGATGTCAAGACTCATCTTCAGAAAGTTATCAAGAATAAGAATGTTGAAATTGAACTTCTCGGTGGTCAGGAGCCTTCTAATGTTTCTCCCACAGATTCAAGAGCATTCAAAGCTATTGAGGATATATGCTACAGAATGAACAACAATAACGTTGCAGCACCCTACCTTGTTATGGGCGGTACTGATGCAAGAAATTATCAGAACATCTGTGATAATGTTTACAGATATTCTCCCTTCCTTCTTCCCACAAATCTTCTTACAACCACACACGGCACAAATGAAAGAATCGAAACAGCATCTTTCCCTGATGCGCTTGCATTCTTCAAGAGATATATCAAAACTCTCTCTTCATGTTAATTCAATAATTTGAAATTTTGACTTGAAAAAGTATTTTTTCTGTGCTATTATGTATGTGTAGATATAAATCCGACTAAAAGAGGTGTAAATAATGGATATCAGCAAAATTATCGTAACTCTCGACTATTTTCTCAGAATGGCAATGAATCTTATTGATAAGCTTATGAATACTCTTGGTATTCAGATGCCCGAAACAACAACAGAAGAAGAAACAACTACTGTTGTTGAATAATTGTTTTTATAAAAAAATTAAGCAGTTGCTTTTTGTTGAGCAACTGCTGTTTTTTTTATGTTCTGATTGTTGTCAAACAATTGCAAGCGCCATAAGTGATGCAGCAAGTGACGGAATTGCAACGGCTGAGCCGTATTTTGTGAATCTTGCAAAGTTCATTCTTACGTTGCTTGTTTTGAGAAGACTTGTCCACATAATGCCTGCAAGTGCACCTAGAGGAGTGAAGAATGCACCTAAATTTGAACCAATGATTGAAGCATAAAGTGCCTGTGTATATGAAGCAGAATCTGCAAAACTTGTTATTGAAGAATACAGCACACTCATAGGAATATTATTAATGAGATTTGCAGCAAGGAATGAGGTGGCACCGAAATTGAGTACGGTATTTCCCTTTGTGAGAGTACCTGAAATCAACTCTGTAATGCCTGAATTCTGAAGGGCAAGCACAATAACAAACATTGATAATACAAAAGGTATTGTTTCAATGGGGGTACGTTTTACGCTTGATGAAAGAACAGAAAATCCTGCTTTTCTGATAGCAAAATAGATGCCTGAAACTATGAAAAGGCTTACACAGAATCCTGCTGCAATTATCCACATGGGAAGCTGAATATAAGATGAAATTACCATCATAATGATACTGCCTGCAAGGTGAATAAGACCGATTATAACAGCAGGTTTATCACTTAAAGTTTCATTATTTGCTTCACCGTTTATGGGCTGGAGAAGTCTTTTTCTGAAGATGAGGAAAAGAAGAATAAATGAAACAATTCCGCAGGAAAGAGTGGGAATTGCCATTTTGAGAGTATAATCTGCAAATGTGGCACCTGCGTTTGTTGCAAGGTAAATATTTGTGGGATTGCCGATAATCAGAATCATACTCCAAGTGTTTGCTGCAATAAATTCGCTTACAAGGTATGGAATAGGATCGATTTTTGCATTTTATGCAAAGTAACAGATAAACGGTGTGAATGTAAGGACAATAATGTCATTAGAAGTGAAAATTGTAAGTACTGAAACTGTTACGTATAAGTAAAAGAAAAGTGCTGTCTGGTTTTTACCTGCTTTGCTGAGTACTTTACCTGCAAGATATCTGAAGAATCCTACACAGTCAAGATATATTGAAATAAGAGTCATTGAAATGAAAAGAATGAGAATTTTAAGCGGATTCACAGCACTGTCAGAAGTGAATGATTCAATTATATTGTTTAATGAAACATTACCTGTCAGAATCATTGCAACCGCACCCATCAGAGGCACTATCCAGAATATACTGACCTGAGAATTTTTTATCTGAACAGACGGTTTGAAAAAAGCAACCGCCATAAGAAGTATGCAAGTTAACGCAGCAATAATCAGTACTGTAATCATAATTCACTCTCCGTTTCAAACTTTTGAAATTATAACACCGTAAAATGCGAAATTCAATTGACAAAACAAACAATGAGAAATAATGCATTTGATGCTGCTCAATGCAAAATTCACAATAAAAAAGACGGCTTATAAAAACCGTCTCAGACATAATCAATTATTATTTTTTTAGCAATTTCATCAGAGCAATTGCACCTGCAGTAGCACCTGTGCCGATAAGAATTTTCTTTGCTAGTTTAATACCTTCACTGATTGATGAAGGGGAGTGTGTGTAGATGAATTCTTTCACAGGTCTTTCAGGTCTGAAATCATCCATATCACCGGCCATAACGGTGAATGTTTCATATTTTTCGGGAGTTTCTTCATAGATGTCAAAAACTCTTCCGCCTCTGCACATTCCGGGACCGTAAATGTTGAATCCTGCCCCCTGAGTATAACCAAGATCAAGATTTCCGTGTTTTACAACAAAACTGTTGTTGTGGTCGTGACCGAAGAAAAGACCGAGAACATCACCTTTTTCTTTTAGTGCTTCAACCTGTCTGCCTTTTTCATCGGGAGAAGCAGCATTTTCGCCCATAAAAGATCTTGCAGAAACAGCATAAGAGGGGAGTCTGTAATAATTTTCTGCAAATTTGCCTGCACCTTGCAATGCTTTGTAATCACCTTTTTCTGCAATAACAAAACAATCATAAATATCTGCGGGGGGAATATGCTGAAATGCAAGTGAGGGAACATAATTACCTGTTTCATTGAACAGTTCATCTCTTTTTGCAATATATCTGTCAACCAGTTCGTCTGTGACGGGTGAATATCTGCCATTCTTTTTTAGACCTGAATCAAATGTATAGATGCAGAATTTTGTATTGCCTTCTTCATTGCAAACGGGAATACAGTCAAATCTGTAATCTTTGCCCACAAAATTATCACAGAGAGAATAAATGCTCCACTGAAAATCTTCATCAGCATCACCGAAAACATCGTGGTTACCGAAAACTGCAGTAAAAGGCACACCGCTTGACTTTATCGGCTCAAGAATATTATTGAGTGTGATTGCAGCATTAGTTTTGCTGTCACCTTTCTGCATAGTTATACCATAGCCTTTTACCTGGTCACCTGTAAGTACAATTAGGTCAGGATTTATTCTTGTAATAAGCTCTCTTGTGAGATTTATTGTGTCAGGATTTGTATTTGCGATTTCCTGAATATCTGAAATCTGAAGTATACGGAATCTGCCGTTATTGAATTTGAGATTTTTCATTTTAATCACTCCGAAATATAAAAAGAAAAAGCACTTCAGAACCGAAGTGCTTTTTTGTGGTGACCCGGACGAGAATCGAACTCGTGTTACCGCCGTGAAAGGGCGGTGTCTTGACCGCTTGACCACCGGGCCATATGTTACCGACAGTGTTTGCATAGCTGTCGGTTGGTAGCGGCAATCGGATTTGAACCAATGACCTGTCGGGTATGAACCGAATGCTCTAGCCAGCTGAGCTATGCCGCCGTGTTGTTTCGTTGTGTCTTTCGTTCAGCAACGTGTGTTATTATAGCGCATGTTTTTCGGTTTGTCAATACCTTTTTTTCAATTTTTTTAATTTTTTTTTGATATTTTTGTAGAATGCCTATTTTGCGAGCTTTTTACAGTAATTCAATAATCTTTTTTATAATAAGTGTAAGATCTGCAGGCTGAGATGCATTAAGTTCTCTGTAACTGTCTGCAGCTGTGTCATCTGCCGTATCGCTTACCTGTCTGATGGCAAGGAAGGGGATGCCTGCATCGTGGCATACTGATGCTTCAGCGCCTGTTTCCATGTCGAATTCATTTATATTAAATGTTTCTTTGTATAAATCTTTTCTTACTTTATCTGCAAGGAAGAGGTCACCGCAGCCGCAGGCAGCAGTTTTCATACCTTCAACTCTGAGTGCAGTTTCGAGAAGAGTCTTGTCTGCTTCATACACATAAACAGCCTGAGGTTTTTTACCGAGAGGATAGCCGATAGCTGTAAGATCAAAGTCACATTCTGTATAAGATGTGCCTGCAACTATATCATTCTTTGAAAGACCTGAAATTGCGCCTGAAAGACCAAAACTCATAACAGCGTCAACTTTGTCGTCTGCAATAAGGAATGCAGCCGCAGCAGCACCGTTGACTTTACCGATTCCTGATTTTACGGCAACAATGTCTTTACCTGCATAACTGAATTCAACACTTTCTTTACTTCTTCTTATTGATTCTTTTGCACCGTTTTCTTTTGCAAATGCAAGAAACGGATAATACTCATTTTCGTCTGCTATAACAAAACCGATTTTCATTTTTATTCTCCTTCGCTGATTGCCTGTTCAAGAGCTGTTGCGAACTGGTCGGGGCAAGATGTGTTTTTGAATCCGCACTTTGTACCCTTTATCTTTTTGATAACGTCTTCAGCTTTCATTCCGTCAACAAGTTTTGAAATTCCTTTAAGGTTGCCGTTGCATCCGCCCATAAACTGAACATTTGAAACAATACCGTCATTGAGTTCAAATGTAATTTTTGCTGCACAGACACCTCGTGTTCTGAAATCATATGTCATAATATCAATTCCTTTGTAATTTGATGGAAATATAATATCAAAAAAAATGATATAAAGCAAGTGTAAATATTGTTTTTATATATTTATATAAAAAATATAAAAAACTATTTGACATCAGGATAAATTTGTTATACAATCTATTTGTATATTTTAATTAATGGAGGTACAAAAATGGATACAAGATTCGCTATTTCGAATTACCATGATGCAGCTGCAGTTACAAAGCAGCTTGACGAACTTATTGCACAGCCTATTTATTCAATCAAACCCGAAGCTCTTAAAGCATACGAGGAAGATTACTACGGCAAGAAGTGCGTAAAATCAAAGGCAATGATTGACGAAGCAAAAACAGTTATTCCCGGTGGTGTTCAGCACAACCTTGCTTTCAACTATCCGTTCCCCCTTGTATTTACAAAGGCAGACGGTATGATGCTTTATGACATTGACGGCAACGAATATTTCGACTTCCTTCAGGCAGGCGGCCCCACAGTTCTCGGTTCAAATCCCCCTGAAGTACGTGAACAGGTTATTGATCTTCTCAACACTTGCGGTCCTTCAACAGGTCTTTTCCACGAGTTTGAATACAAACTTGCAAAGAAGATTGTTGACAGTGTTCCCTCTGTAGATATGTTCCGTATGCTCGGTTCAGGTACAGAAGCTTGTATGGCAGCAATTCGTGTTGCAAGACTTGCTACAAAGAATAAGAACATTGTTAAAATGGGTGGCGCATACCACGGTTGGTCAGATCAGCTTGGTTACGGTATCCGTGTTCCCGGTTCAAAGTTCACACAGTCACACGGCGTACCTCTTTACCTTTATAAGCACACACAGGAATTCTTCCCCGGTGATCTTGACTCACTTGAAAGAGTTCTCAGAAGAAATCAGTTCACAGGCGGAACAGCTGCTGTATTTATCGAACCCATCGGTCCCGAAAGTGGTACAAGACCCATCGATTACGATTTCAACAAGGGTGTTGAAAGACTTTGCCGTAAGTACGGTGCACTTCTTATCTTTGATGAGGTTGTTACAGGTTTCCGTATCGGTATGGCTGGTGCTCAGGGTTACTTCGGTGTTTCTCCTGACCTTACAATCTTCGGTAAAGTAATCGCAGGCGGATATCCCGGTGCAGGCGGTATCGGCGGTAAGAAGGAATATATGAAGTATCTTGGCTCAGGTCTTGATTCATCAGGCGAAAAGGTTAAGAAAGCATTTATGGGCGGTACAATGGCTGCTACTCCCATTTCATGTGTTGCAGGTTACTACACTCTTGAAGCAATCGATAAGCAGAATGCTTGTCAGTATGCAGGTCAGATGGGTGACAGACTCACAAAGGGTCTTCAGGAACTCATCAAGAAGTACAATCTTCCCTTCGTAGCATTCAATCAGGGTTCAGTTTGTCATCTTGAAACTGTCGGTACAATGCACTTCTGTGTTGACTGGGCAAGACCCTGGACAATTCCCAATGTTCTTTCAGCAACAAGCGAAAGAAAGAAGGAAATGCAGCACTTCGGTGCAGCATACATGGCAGAAGGTCTCGTAACTCTTGCAGGTTCAAGACTTTACACATCAGCTGCTTACACACCCGAGCTCATTGACGAAGCACTCAGAAGATTTGACAAGGTTTTTGCAAACGTTGCTCTCAAGCAGTACGATAAATAATAAGAGGTGCCCTTATGGACATTTTAGAAGCTAAATCATTAGTTGTAAGAGCTGGTCTCGAAGTTGTGGCTTC
>JAZUCO010000025.1:0-2802 GCA_045639185.1 Acutalibacteraceae bacterium | reverse complement strand
TTATAAAAGTGCTCGGCTGCGGTGTTGAAGTCAAGACAAAGGCAAACAAGAATATGTCTACTTTCAATCTCGACAATCTCCGCTGGAGCAAAGTTATTATCTGTACCGATGCTGACGTTGACGGATTCCAGATAAGAACACTTATCCTTACTATGATTTATGCTCTTATGCCAACACTCATTGAAGCGGGCAAAGTTTTCATCGCAGAATCACCGCTTTATGAAATCACATCAGGAAATCACACCTGGTTTGCTTACAACGAGCAGGAAAAAGCAGATGCTCTCAAAGAAATCGGTGACAAGAAATATACTATCCAGCGTTCAAAAGGTCTTGGTGAAAACGAACCTGATATGATGTGGCTGACAACTATGAACCCCAAAACAAGACGTCTTATCAAAGTTGAACCCACAGACGCACAGATGACTGCAGATGTATTTGATCTGTTGCTCGGTGACAACCTTCAGGGAAGAAAAGATCACATTGCTGAGGTCGGCAGTCAATACATTGACCTTGCAGATATAAGCTGACGGAGAACTGATTATGGCTAAGAAAAAGAAAAATGATGAAATAAAACAGGATTCACTCAATCCCAATGCACACATTCTCGGTGCAGGTATTGTGCAGCCTCAAAGAATAACAGAAACTCTTGAAACAAACTATATGCCATATGCAATGAGCGTTATCCTTTCAAGAGCTATTCCCGAAATCGACGGTTTCAAGCCCTCTCACAGAAAACTCCTTTACACAATGCATCTTATGGGGCTTCAGAACGGTGCAAAAATCAAGTCTGCAAACATTGTAGGTCGTACAATGCAGCTTAACCCCCACGGTGACGGTGCTATCTACGAAACAATGGTGCGTCTTACAAGAGGTAACGAAGCTCTGCTTCATCCCTTTATTGATTCAAAGGGTAACTTCGGTAAAGCATACTCAAAAAATATGGCTTATGCCGCTTCACGATATACAGAAGCAAAGCTTGATAAAATCTGCAGTGAGCTTTTCCGTGATATCGACAAGGATACTGTTGATTTTGTTCCCAACTATGACAACTCAATGATGGAACCTACACTCTTCCCTGTCACATTCCCGTCTGTGCTTGTAAACAACAATACAGGTATTGCTGTAGGTATGGCAAGTAACATCTGCTCCTTCAACCTTAACGAAATCTGCGAAACAACAATCGCACTCATAAAGAATCCCGACCACGATATTTCGGAAACTCTCAAGGCTCCCGATTTCAGCGGTGGCGGCATTCTTCTTTATGATAAAGAAAAAATCGATGAAATCTACAAAACAGGCAGAGGCTCAATCCGTGTCCGTGCAAGATACGCATATGACAAAAAGAACAACTGCATAGATATCACAGAAATTCCCCCCTCAACAACTGTTGAAGCAGTTATTGACAAGATAATTGAACTTTCAAAGGGCGGCAAACTCAAAGAAATCAGCGATGTGCGTGATGAAACAGACAAGTCAGGTCTTAAAATTACAATCGACCTCAAGAGAGGTGTTGATGCTGATGCTCTTATGCTCAAGCTCTTCAAAAAGACTCCCCTTGAAGATCCCACAAGCTGCAACTTCAATGTTCTTATCGCCGGTGTACCCAAGGTACTCGGTGTAGGTGAAATTCTTGAAGAATGGCTCGGTTTCAGAACCGAATGTATCAAGAGAAGAACAGCTTACAACCTCGGCAAAGCAAAAGACAGACTTCATCTTCTATTAGGTCTTCAGAAGATTCTTCTCGACATCGACAAGGCAATCAAAATTGTAAGAGAACCCGAAGAAGAAGCTGAAGTAGTACCAAACCTTATGATTGGCTTCGGCATTGATGAAATTCAGGCTGAATACGTTGCGGAAATCAAGCTCCGTCACCTCAACCGTGAATACATCTTAAAACGTCTTGAAGATATTGAAGAACTGAAAAAGACAATTGCTGATATGGAAGACATTCTTTCAAGCCGTGCAAGAATCAAAAATATTATTGTTTCTGAGCTTAAAGATGTTATGAAGAAATACGGCAAGGAAAGACTTACTGAAATCAACTATGATTTTGCTGACGAAGAAGATGATAACGAAGATGCTGTGCCTGACTACCCCGTAAGACTTTTCTATACAAACGACGGTTATTTCAAAAAGATTACACCACAGTCTTTGCGTATGAGCGGTGCTCACAAGCACAAGGAAAACGACTTTATCACAATTGAACTTGACTCCACAAACGCAGCAGAGCTATTGTTCTTCTCGGATAAATGTCAGACATACAAATCAAAAGCAAATGACTTTGAAGATTCAAAAACAAGTCTTCTCGGTGATTATATCCCCACTAAGCTTGAGTTTGACCAGGGTGAAAACAGTATGTATATGGCTGTAACCACCGACTACAAAGGTTATATGCTCTTCTTCTTTGAAAACGGTAAAGTTGCAAAGGTAGATATGGCTTCATATGCTACAAAAACAAACAGAAAGAAGCTTATCAATGCTTACAGCGACAAATCACCTCTCGTAGCTGCTTATTACATCAATGATGATACTGATTTTGTAATAAAATCAACATCAGGCAGACTTCTTCTTTTCAATTCAGGTGCAATCGCATCAAAAACAACAAAAAACACTCAGGGTGTTGCTGTTATGAGTCTGAAAAAAGGTCACAGAATTGCAAGCGTTGTATACTACAAAGAGGAAATGTTCGCAAAGCCTCAGCGCTACAGAACAAAAACTCTCCCCTCCGCAGGTGCAATTCTCTCTGCTGAAGATGCAGGCGAGCAGATGTCATTCTTAAAATAATAACAAACAATTCAAAAG
>JAZUCO010000024.1:0-11418 GCA_045639185.1 Acutalibacteraceae bacterium | reverse complement strand
CAAAAGAACAGTTGCCGCTGCTTGAAGAAAAAAGCGAAGAAAAACGCGCCATTATTACACCTCAGATTATACAGCCTCAGAATCATCAAGAAGCTTAGGCTTATCAACATCACTTACTCGCCAGATATCAGCACCAAGTGCCTGAAATTTCCCGACGACATTGTCATAACCACGATCGATATAGATTATGTTTTCAATCGAAGTTGTACCCTTAGCAATAAGGCCTGCAATAAGCATTGCTGCGCCTGCACGAAGGTCATCTGCCTTAACGGGTGCACCGTGAAGCTTTGCAACACCTGAGATGAAAGCCGCCTTACCTTCAACCTGAATGTTTGCACCCATTTTGCTGAGCTGATCAACATATCTGAAACGATTATCCCACACACCGTCGGTAACAATGCTTGCACCGTCTGAGAGAGCAAGGAATGTTGTCATCTGAGGCTGCATATCTGTGGGGAAACCGGGATGAGGCATTGCAGTAACCTTGCATGTGCCTGCTCTTGATTCGCTGATGATTCTTACTGAATCGTCACCCTCTTCAACTGTTACTCCGCATTCACGAAGCTTTGCAGTGATTGATTCAAGATGCTTGGGAATAACATTTTTTAGAAGAACGTTACCCTTTGCAGCTGCAGCAGCAACCATAAATGTGCCTGCCTCAATTTGGTCGGGAATGATTGAGTATGAACAGCCGTGAAGCTTTTCAACACCCTTGATTTTTATAACATCTGTACCTGCGCCCGTAACATTTGCACCCATAAGGTTAAGGAAGTTTGCAAGGTCAACAATATGAGGCTCCTTAGCAGGATTTTCAATAATTGTGAGACCTCTTGCCTTAACTGCGGCAAGCATAATGTTTACTGTTGCACCGACAGAAACTTTGTCAAAATAAATTGTGTTACCTTTGAGCTCCTGAGCTTCGGCATCAATCATACCATTGTCGTTTGTGATTTTTGCACCGAGCTTTGCAAAGCCCTTGAGGTGGAAGTCAATGGGTCTTACACCACCGAAGTTGCATCCGCCGGGCATTGCAACCTTTGCGTGAGAGCATCTGCCGAGAAGAGCACCGAGAAGATAGTAAGATGATCTTGAATACTTTGTCATCTCATAAGGAATGATATGAGAGCTGATGTATCTTGTATCAATCTCTATGGTATTAGAATTAATATAGCGGACGGTTGCACCCATCTCGATGAGAATTTTGACCATTACCTGAACATCTCTGATATCAGGAATGTTTTCTATTCTGCACACATCCTGAGCAAGGAGTGTTGCAGGAATAATTGCAACGGCTGCATTTTTAGCACCGCTTATGTCAATTTCACCGTGAAGTCTTTTACCGCCGTTAATTACATATTTTTCCATAACGGGTTACTTCCTTAATATATTAATCACGTCAGTCACGCAGAAAGCTGCGCTCTGAATTGCAGGAAAACGCTTTTTAACAGAGATATTATACCACCAAACACACAAAAATTAAAGCCTATTTTAAGAAAATATTTACCGTATCTTTATTTTTGTTGAAAATGCCACAATTTTTCAACAAGACAACAACATACAGCATAAATTTATTTTTTCAATACAATATATTGTGGTGAACATACTTTCTGTTTTTTTATACTAAAAAACAAACCTGTTTTTTATGCATTTTGAACAAACAAAACTTAATATACAAGACTCTCGGTTGTAACTTTTTCAATTACAGGAAGGAACATTTTTGCCTCTGCAATTGCGCCTTCAAGAGAATGATCACGGTAGTTACCGCATTCTGCAGCAGACACACCGGGAATTTCACCCTCATAAGCTGCGATAAACGCAAAAGCCTCCTGAGTGAGTCTGATTGCATCTTCCTGACTCATATCACGCACAAGGAAATAGAAACCTGTACGACAACCCATAGGTCCGAAGTAAATAATTTTGTCAGCAAGAGGAGAATTTCTTACAAATGTTGCAAAAAGATGCTCAACTGTGTGAATGGATGCATTATCCATAACTTCTTCCACATTGGGACGTCTTGTTCTGATATCATAAGTAACAACATCACCGTCTACACGTGATGTGTACATACCTTTCTGAAGATCTGTATGGTCAACTTCAAAACTTGCGATTCGTTTCATTTTAACTTTCCTTTCATATAAAACTAAAATAAACAATAATTTAGCGCACAGATTAACTAATATCGTGTAGGGAACGATGCCCACATCGTTCCGTAAAGTCTGATGTCAGCTCGGACGGACCGATCAGGGGATCGGTCCCTACACTGACGATATAAACAGGTTTGATTATAAAATGGGTTAAAGGGCGAAGCCATTTCCGAAATTGCGAATTACGCATTACGAATTACGAATTGACAATAATTTAGCTCCGCTAAATTATTGTTTACGCCTTACTTCCGCTCCAGAATATAAAGTCAGCAAGAAGTACTGCTCTGACTGGTGCTGCTTCCGCACCGCCTATTTTAAGGGGCTGAGCAAGAAGAAAATACTTGCCCGGCTTGACATTTTCAAGGTCAAGATTTTCCAGCACGGCAACATTTTCTCTGAGAAGTGCAACGTGAGGTCCTACCTGGTCACCGTGCACACCGACAGACATTGAATCCGTGCCTATGAGTCTGATTCCGTTGTAAGCAACTTCCTCAGCACCGCTCTGCATAAACCAGGCTTTGCCTTTGCCTTTTATAAGCACTCTTTTTGCGCCTTGGGGGAAGTAATCATCAACATACTCCCCGGTTATGGGACCTTCGGGCACTTCAATAACGTGGCATTCACCGATAAAAACATCAAGGTCTGCCTTTTCAATTGACTCGCCGCCTTCAATAAAGTGAAGCGGAGCATCAGCGTGAGTGCCGTTGTGAAGTCCCGTATAAATTGCAGAAAGATTACAACTGTCACCACCTGCAATTGTTGCCGCAACCTCAAGTTTTACCTCAGGGTCACCGGGATAAAGTTCACATTTAGTAATATCTTTTGAAATATCAATTATCTGCATAAGCAAAAACCTTACTTGAGATTGATTTTGGATTCTGTGAGCTGTACTGTGAGAATATAAAGGAATACTGTTGCAATTGTCTTGAAATAAACTCCGGTAAAGCCAACGGTCATACCGCCCTGCATTGCCGCAAGAGCTACAGCTTCCTTTGAAACAGTCATCGAAACTGCACCCGTTGCATCAATTATCATTGTAACGTCACAAAGCTCTGCAAGACCGTTTGAAATGCCCTGTATTACAAAAATTGTGAGTGCAAGATAAAGAATAACACCAAAGCTGCCGAGCTTGTGGAAAGGTCTTATATTTGACAGAGTGATTGCAAAAAGAATGAACATTACAAGAATACATGTATTGAACAATGCGATAAGAGCAACAACAATGAAGTATTTCTTATAAACAGTTTCAGCACCGATTCCGAAACTCTGCAGGAATGAATAAATCATATCATAGAATTCAGCACCCTGCTGATTCTTTGTTGTCCAATAAATAAAAATTGAAAAAATTGCAACGACGCAGAATGAATAGCTGATTACAAGCCAAACAGATGATGAAAACCATTTTGCAAAAATGAGAGAGCTTGTCCTTACGGGCAAAGTCTGTGTAAGATAGCCTTCTCTGCCGAAAAGACTTTTGTTTGCACCGAAAACGATTGATGCGAATGTAACAATAACAGCAACTGCAGCAATAATGACAACTGCAGATGAAGTCAGAAACTTCATTACAATTCCGCTTTCGATAAGTGCAGAGAAAAGCATTGCAATACTTGCGATGAAAGCAGTAAGGTAAATATTACCCATTCTTCTTGCACCGGCTTTAAGGTCGTGTTTAATTAATTTCCCAGTCATTACCGATAACCTCCTTAAACACCTCTTCAAGTGATTTTCCGCTTTTTCTCACATTATCAACAGAGGTATTGACAAGCACCTGACCGTGACCGAGAATCATAACGTGATTGAATGTTGCCTCAAGGTCATTTACCATATGAGTAGAAAGAAGAAGAGTTGATTTTTCGGCATAGTTTGCCATAATCATATTAAGAATATTTTCTCTTGCAGCAGGGTCAACACCGCCGAGGGGTTCATCGAGCAGATAGAGTTTAGCCTGTCTTGACATAACAAGCAGAAGCTGAACTTTTTCCTGCATACCCTTTGACATTGTCTTGATTTTCTGTTTGGGGTCAAGACCGAAACGTGTCACAAACTCAAGAGCCTTTATTCTGTCAAAATCATAGAAGAAATCGTTGAAATAATCAATTGCATCAATTGTTCTGAACCAATCAGAAAGATATGTAGTATCAGGCAGGAATGCAGTTGTTGACTTTGTAACAACTCCGGGGGGATTACCGTTTATTACAATTGTACCGTCATAATCGTGAATACAGCCTGAAAGAATTTTAAGCAAAGTTGTTTTGCCGCAGCCGTTGGGGCCGAGAAGACCTACAATTCTGCCTGCGGGGATATCAAATGATATATCATTGAGCACAGAGCGGCCTTTAACGTATGACTTGCTTAAATTCCGCACCTTTATGGCATATTCCATATCAGCCATGTTACTTCCTCCGAATAATTATATATTATTTTCTATAAATTCACGGACTGTTTCATTTTTCATCATTGAAAAATGATCGCCCTCGTTAATATAAACTGTGTTTTCCGCAAACGCACCACCGAGAGATGCAGAGTCAGTATCAACAATACCGTCGCAATCAACACCTGCAGAGCCGAAAACTTCAGGCAGTTTTTTGCCGTTTCCGCAAATGAAGCTGAAACTCACACCGTCTGCAATGAGTTTCTTCACTTCTTCTGCAAATCTCTTTGAATATTCGCTCATTGCAGTCACTTTTTCCCTGAGCTGAGGAATCATTACACGTGAAGCAATAACCGCATCTGCTCTGTCTGAGGGAATAAGAGCATAAAGAGATGTACAACCGCTGAGAAGGTTTGCATCGAGCACCTTCATCGACTTGCTGATAACATTGCCGATAACGTCTGCGGGAAGAACACCGACAACAGAAGAGAGTGATGCAGCCTTGCCGCCAAGTGATGAAAGAAGCCCGACAGGATTTTCAAGATTGAGCTTGTTTTCATACACATCTGCAACAACAGATGCACCGTCAAGAGCACAAGCCACACAAAAAACCTTTTCAATGCGTGATTTTACGGAATAATCCTTGAGATAAGCTTTAAGCACCGCACCACCCGTGCTGTAAACAATAAAACTCACTTTTTCTGAGCCGGTTTTTGCAACAACAGCTTCAATGAGTCCGTCAAGTGATGCCGCAACAGCACTTATATCACCAAGGAAATCATAATCGAAATAAAAAATGTTTTCCGCACCCATTTTTTCTGCAAGAGAAGAAACGGGATACACTTTGTCTATAAAATTCTTCTGACCTTCGTCACATTCGGCATAGCTTCTGCCTGAAAGAAGGGCAGATAAATCATATTTTTTTGTTCCGTCTGCATTGACAGAAAGAGGCTGAGTAATGTCGTCAACAATGCCTGCAACCTTATCTGAAAAACCTGCATCTGTTCTGAAAAGCATCATCTTCATAAGAGAACCTTTCATTTCATCCATAAGAGCTTTTTCATCCAGTTCAAAGGGCCAAGCATTTCTGATTTTTCCTGATTTTTTATCAGCATAAACCAACTTTGACTGCCCTGCGGCAGGGATAATAATTACAGGAGTTGAACTCATTTTTCCGACCTCCGAGAAAAAACATCATATCTAATATATATTATCACAGTATCCCCTATAATGCAAGAAAAAAAAAGAACTTCCCGCAGGTTTTTCACCTGTGGGAAGTCATATTATTTATCAGATATCGGGATCGTCACAGCAGTTTATGGGAAGACCGAGTAACTTACGGAGTTTCATAATGATTCTGAAAATTCTTGCCCAGAAGTTTGACTGGTGACAGTAGCAATCACATTCGATGGGGCTCATCTCAGGAATATCCATCTCAACATGACCGCCTGCAACAGAGATATATGCATATGCATCATCATAGCCTTCTCTTTCAATGAAGAGTTCGTATTCACCTTCGGGAAGAACTTCTGTGAAGTAGCCGTTAAGGTCTGTGCTGATAACGTAAGATTCGCCTGTATCAATATTTGTAACTGTGATTGTTGCTTCTGTAACGGGTTTGCCGTTCTTGTCATAAATTGTGACGCAAACAAGACCCTTGTTATCAGAATAAATCATTTCTTTGTATTCATAAGTACATTCTTCACAACCGTAAAGAATGTAACCGCTCTGTGTACCGTAAGGCTCTACTCTGTTCTTTTCATAGAAAACGTGACCGAGTGCTTCAACAATGTTTTCTTTGTAGTTGTAATCACAACGTGAGCAGGAGAAGAGGTCGTAACCGTCTTCCTTACAAGTGGGATCAACAACTGTCTTGCTGACATCGTGGCCGAGCTCTTTTACGTAGTTGTCTTTGTATTCACTGTCACCTCTTGTACAAACGTGCTTATCGTAACCCTTTTCTGTACAAGTGGGATCAACTGTTGTTGTTATATAGTTATGACCAAGAGCGTCTGTGAAGTTTGTCTTTTCTGAATGAGTACAAACAAGACAACGTGAGAATGTGTAACCTTCCTTGATACAAGTGGGAGGAACAATTGTTGTTGTGAATGTATGACCCTTTGCATCAACATAGTCTTCTACGATATTGTCACCACAGACTTCACAAGAATATTCTGTGTAACCCTTGTCTACACAAGTGGGAGCTACAACAATACCAACATACTTGTGGCTGATTTTTGCAATAACAACTGTTTCGCTTGTAAGACATACGTTACATGTAACAACCTTTTCACCTGTTGAGTAACAAGTAGCTTCGCTTGTTACAACGCCTTCGTCCCAATCGTGGCCCTTAGCCTTGATTACAGTATCCATCTTCTTGCCGCAGTTTTCTCTCTTACAAGCAAGAACTTTTACACCGTCTTCTGTACATGTTGCAGGCTTTGTGATTGTGCCTTCGTCCCAATCGTGGCCGAGTGCGATAATAACAATGTTATTCTGAACGTCACCGCATCTGTCACAAGTTGCGTTCATAAGACCGTCTGTATCACAAGTTGCATCTGCAATAATCTGTTTATTCTGCCAATCGTGGCCGAGTTCTTCAGTTACAGCTGTTCTTGTTGCGTGACAAGCTGAACATTCCTGTTTCTGAAGACCTGTTGCTGTACATGTTGCTTCTTTTTCAGGAGCACCTACATCTTCCCAGTTATGATCTACGGGTTCAACGTATGTGTCTGTGTAAGAGCTGTTACAACCCGGTCTGTCACAAGCGTGGATTGTGTAACCACGTTCTGTACAAGTGGGAGGAACTACTGTATCGATGTAATTATGAGAAAGAGCATTGATGATTTCAACTTCTGTTGTTTTACAGATTGCACAAGTTCTCTGACGTCTGCCGGCTGCATCACAAGTAGCTTCTTTGACAACTGTCCAGTCGCCCCATTCGTGACCTTCTGCAGGAATTGTTTCTGATTCTGTCTTACCGCAGACTGTACATTTTCTTGACTTGACACCGTCAACTGTACATGAGGGTTCAGTTACTGTCCAGTCTGTCCATGAACAGGGAGCAAGAGGAAGAAGCTCTCTGCCTGAAACAATTGTATTACAATCATTACAGTATGTGTATGCTGTATAACCCTGCTGCTGACAAGTTGAGCCTTTTGCGGGGTAATCAACAATGTTGTTATGATTTTCACCGTTGAGTGTAAGAGTTACTGTCATTTCCTGACCGCAATCGTTACACTTGTAAACTTCTGTACCTCTTGTTGTACATGTTGAGGGAATGAACTTGATTCTGCTGTATGAATGCGGAGCTGTTGTAAACTGAGCGTTTACTGTAAGACCTGATGTAACATTTGTGAAATCCTTATCCCAACCGTTGAAGATATAGTGATTATCAAGGTCTTTCTGAGTGAATGTATTCATAACGGGAGCAACAGCATCTTTACCGTGTTCAACAACCTGAGTGCTGATTGTCTGAGCTGTTACGGGGTTAGCGAAGTAAACAGTATATTTGTTGACTGCGAAAATCGCATAAACTGTTGATGCAAGAGGAACAGAAATGTTGTGCTTTGCACCTGCATCTGCATACTTGTCTGTGCTCCAGCCAAGGAATGAACTGCCGTCTCTTGTTGCTGAGAAAAGACCGCCGGGGAAATCAACTGTTTCGTTAAGACCGCAGCTTACTTCGTATTCGAGAGTTTCTGTAACACCGCCGTTTGCTGCAGCGTCAATCTTGATAACAGTCTTAAGACCGCTTATAGCGTTGTTGAGCTTTGTTACAGCATTGTTGATCTGGTTTGCAGGAACATAACCTGCGTTATAGACATTGTCGTAAATATCACGAATTCTGTTTGCTTCATCAAGAGCTGCCTTATATGTATTCCATGAAGCAGCAGTATACTTAGACTCATCCTGAACACCCTTAGCAGTTTCAAGAGCTGCAAGAAGATTCTTGACTGATGAGGTAACGTTTGTGTAAACAGATGCGTTATCGTAGAAAAGGTAAACGTAACCTGCACCTTTAACGTCCTGGTCAAAGTCTGCTTCTACTGCTGAATCGTTTTTGTAAACAGGTGTCCATGTAGTACCGATCTCACCGTGTCCGCCACCGTCTTCATTAGCGTTTGCCCAACCCTTGAGGCCTACAATGGGAAGACCCTGAATGGGGTAATTTGTACCGTGCTTTGCAGGGCTGTGGTAGTAAAGGTAAATATAAGCACCGCCAACGTCCTTATTAAGGTCCTGAGAATGAACCTTTGAATAAGGAATAGCATTTGTTTTACCTGTAGCATCCTTAAGGCTCCAGTTGATTGTCTCGGGAAGTTCATCACCTGAACCTGCAATACCTGCACGAAGAGCTGTACCGAGAGCTTCTTCAATATTTGTGGTTGTTTTGTAACCCATAAAAATGTAAGGGTAAGATGTAGTGCCGGAGTTTGACTTCATATTGAGGTTCAATGTACCGGATCTGTTGGGGTTAGCGTTCTGCATAAGTGCATAACCGTTGTTTGTAAGATCACTTGAAGCTGTTGAGCTTGAGTTATCACATGAAAATGCGATAGATGAAATGAACTGAGTTCCTTCAGGATAGTAATAATACTCGCCTGATTTGAAATCACCTGCTTCAAGAGCCTCTGCCTCAAAAGGATTGCAAAGAACATAGCCTGAAAGACACATAACAAGTGCAAGCATTATACTCATTGCTTTTTTTGAAGCTGTTTTGATGTTTGTGAGCATTTTTAAGACTCCTCTCTCAGAATAATCGAAAAAGATACTATTATTCATTATACTGTATATTTTATTATATATAATAAATATTAAAAATACAAGGAATACAGAAAAATAAAATAAAATTTACAAAAAATTCATTAATTTACCGGAATTTTAAAAACAACCTTCTGCACTTTTTCGGGTTTGCCGATGCAAATACCGGGCATATGACCGTCTTCGGGACGGAGAATCACAAATTCACCCTCTGTGATAACGTTGTCATAACCCTCATCGTTAAGAGCAAAAAGTTCAAGGTCACCGTCTTCAAAAGCCTTGAGACATTCGTACTTGTGCATAACATCAATATGCTCCACACCGATGATTTCTCTGCCGCTGAGCATAAGCTGAACATCAATATACTGTCTGTGAGCTTCATAGCAGGCATCTTTTCTCATCTTTGTTTCATAACTGCTGACTGCAGCAAAAGAGCCGTCAGAAAAATCATATCTGCCGTCTTCAACACCCTCTTTCACAACTCTGAGAGCAAATTCATAAGCCTCTGCTGAAAGTTCTCTGATAAGTTCATAATTTTTTGTCATATCAATTACCCCTTTATTCTAAAAAAATTTCTTCTGCATATCTTACGGTTTCCATAGCGTCTTTTGCATAGCAATCGGCACCGATCATATCCGCATATTCCTGAGTCAGCACGGCACCGCCAACAACTGTTCTGCAAGAGGGAGATTTCTCTTTTAGAAGCTTAATTGTCTCTTCCATTGCAGGCACGGTTGAGGTCATAAGTGCAGACAAACCGCAGAGTTTTATATCATTTGCGGCAACAGTTTCAGCTATTATTTCAGGTGCAACATCTTTGCCGAGGTCAACCACATCAAAGCCGTAATTTTCAAGAATTACCTTAACAATATTCTTGCCTATATCGTGAATATCGCCCTTGACCGTTGCGATGACAACAGTTCCCTTTTTTGCCGAATTTCCGCCATATTCAGCCATTTTTGCCTTGATTATATCAAAGGCTTTTCCTGCCGCATCAGCACTCATAAGAAGCTGGGGAAGGAAGATTTTATTGTTCTCAAAATCTCTGCCCACTTCATCAAGAGCAGGTATGAGAATTGTATTTATAAGCTGTGTTGCCTCCGTTTTTTCAAGGAGTTTTTTTGCAGATTCAGCCGCTTTTTCACCAACACCTTTTATAACTGCAGATTTGAGTGCAGCCTCGTCTGATTCTTCTTTAACGGCAACGATTTCTTCCTTTTTTGCCGCAGATGCAAACTCAATATAGTCAATGAAATTCTCATCATAACCCATCAGCGCACAGAAACTGTAATAGGCTTTCATCATATCATCCGATTTGGGATTTATGATAGCAGCATCAAGACCTGCCTCAAGCGCAAGAGTATAGAAAACAGAGTTTATATTCTGTCTTTCGGGCAGACCGAAAGAAATATTTGAAACACCAAGCACTGTGTTACCGCCGAGAGCTTTTATTCCCCTGACAGCATCAAGGGTGATTTTTGCTTTATCTGCACCAGTGCTGACAGTAAGTGTCAGAGGGTCAATGATGATATTTTTTTTACCGATTCCGTATTTTTCAGCTTCAGCATAAATTTTCTCTGCAACGGCAACTCTGCCCTCTGCTGTTTCGGGGATGCCGTTTTCGTCAAGAGTCAGACCTACAACAACACCACCGTATTTTTTAACAAGAGGGAAGATTTTTTCCATACTTTCAGTTTTGCCGTTGACGGAATTTATCATCGGTTTGCCGTTGTAACGACGCATAGCAGACTCCATTGCATCAACATCGGAAGTGTCAATCTGCAGCGGCAAATCGATTACAGACTGAATCTCACAGACAACATCTGTAAGCATCTTTTTTTCGTCAATTTCAGGAAGTCCCACATTGACATCGAGAATATGGCATTTTTTATCCTGCTGTTCAAAACCCTCATTGAGAATGTACGCAATATCGTTGCTTCTGAGAGCTTCCTTAAACAGTTTTTTACCGGTGGGATTGATTCTTTCACCGATGATAACGGGCTTTTTACCGATTTCAACAGCGTGTGTGTATGAAGAAACAAGGGTTGTGCCATTTTCTGTGATTTCTTTTGCTTTTTTGTCTTTTACAGCCTCTGTAAGAGCCTTTATATAGTCAGGGTCTGTGCCGCAGCAACCACC
>JAZUCO010000023.1:0-13946 GCA_045639185.1 Acutalibacteraceae bacterium | reverse complement strand
CCCGGCCAGCATGGTCAGGGACGCAAGAAGCTCACAGAGTACGGTCTTCAGCTTCGTGCAAAGCAGACAGCAAGAAGGTACTACGGTCTCAGTGAGAGCCAGTTCCGTAAATATTTCGTGATGGCAGTTCGTCATGAAGGTGTTACAGGTGATAACTTACTTCGTATCTGCGAAAGCCGTCTTGACAATATCGTTTATTCACTTGGTTGGGCAACTTCTCGTGCAGAAGCAAGACAGCTTGTTACTCACGGCCACTTCCTTGTAAACGGTAAGAGAGTAGACATTCCCTCATACCTTTGCAAAGCTGGCGACGTAGTTGCTATCAAGAAGGCAAGTCTTGATTCAGAAAAGTTCAAGGCTATCCTTGAAAAGACAGGAACAATCCCTGCATGGCTTGAAGCAGGCGATGATAACACAGCAAAAATCGTTGCTCTTCCCACACGTGAACAGATTGAAGTTCCCGTTGAAGAACATCTTATCGTCGAATTCTATTCAAGATAATCAGCGTACGGTTAAACTGTATAATTTAGCAGCCTGACTGCAAAATCTAAGGAGGGTTTTGAATGATAGGTATTGAGAAGCCCAGAATTGATGCTGTTGATCTTACTCAGGACGGTACCTACGGCAAGTTCATTGTTGAACCTCTTGAAAGAGGTTACGGTACTACTCTCGGTAACAGCCTTCGCAGAATTCTTTTATCCTCACTCCCCGGCTATGCTATCACATCTGTTAGCATCGACGGAGTGCTTCATGAGTTCACAACAATTGAAGGCGTAAAGGAAGATGTTACTGAAATCGTTCTGAATCTTAAAACAGTTCTTCTGAAAATTCATGGCTCAGGACCCAAGACAATGTATATTGATTGCAGCGGTGAATGTGAAATCACTGCAGCTGATATACAGGCTGATTCAGAGGTTGAAATCCTCAACCCCGAACAGCATATAGCAACACTCAATGCCGATGCTCACGTTCGTATGGAACTTACAGCGGACGCAGGCAGAGGTTATGTTTCAGCAGAGCGTCGTAAGAAGATGATGGATCCCGTTATCGGTGTTATCGCAATCGACTCTACTTACGCTCCCATTGAAAAAGTAAACTTTAATGTTGAAAATGCTCGTGTCGGAGACATTACTGACTTCGATAAGCTGACACTTGAGGTTTGGACTAATGGTACTATCGCAGCTAAAGATGCTGTATCATTAGCAGCCAAGATTCTCAACGAGCATCTCAACCTCTTTATTGACCTGTCTGATGAAGCAGGCAGCACAGAGGTTATGATTGAAACAGGCGAAGATACTAAGACTCAGATCTTGGAGATGACTGTTGAGGAACTTGACCTTTCAGTTCGTTCATTCAACTGCTTGAAGAGAGCGAACATTCACAAGGTAGAGGATTTGATCTCAAAGTCAGAAGAAGAAATGATGAGAGTCAGAAACCTCGGACGCAAGTCTCTTGATGAGGTTATCGCAAAGCTCAATTCTCTTGGACTTTCTCTTCGTCGCGAAGACGAGTAAAATCAAATTTTATACCAAATAACGGTAAAGGAGAGATATTTATGCCCGGAACCAGAAAACTCGGCAGAACTTCTGATTCAAGAAAAGCTATGCTCAGAGCAATGGTAACTTACCTTTTGGAAAATGGCAAAATCGAGACCACCGTTACAAGAGCTAAAGAAGTTCGTTCAATGACTGAAAAGATGATCACTCTTGCAAAAGAGAACAATCTTCATAACTACAGACAGGCTATGGCTTATGTCACAAAAGAAGATGTAGTTAAGAAGCTCTTTGACGAAGTAGCTCCCAAGTACAAAGAGGTCAATGGCGGTTATTGCCGTATAATCAAGACAGGTCCCCGTCGTGGCGATGCTGCAGAAATGTGCATCATCGAGCTTGTCTGAAAAGCCAATATAAATTAAGGTGTCTGGAAACAGGCACCTTTTTTTATTTTGTGTTTTGATAAATCAGAATTTGTCAGGATGATTGCATAAACCCGTCGTAGGGAACGATGCCCACATCGTTCCGATTGCGGAATGTAATGAAGCAATAACGGCATAGCCGTTCAATAGTTTGTTTCAGAGAATGATGCAAAACATCGTTACGCAAAAACTGATGTCGGCTCGGACGGACCGATCAGGGGATCGGTCCCTACACTGAAATTATCAAATTTGCAAAAATAATGTAGGGAACGCTCCCCAGAGCGTTCCGCAAAGTCTGATGAAACTCAGGACGGACCGATCAGGGGATCGGTCCCTACACAGAAAATATCAAATTTGCAAAAATAATGTAGGGAACGCTCCCCAGAGCGTTCCGCAAAGTCTGATAAAACCTCAGACGGACCGATCAGGGGATCGGTCCCTACACCGATATCAATCAATTTGCAGAAACCCTGTAGGGGCGTTGCGGGGCGCCCGATTGCGGAATGTAATGAAGCAATAACGGTGGAACACCGTTCGATTCCTCGGTTTTCAGTTTATTGAAACACCTTCGGTGTTTGCACTTCGTGCCGGGCGATGAATCATCGCCCCTACACCGAAACCATCAAATTTGCAGAAACCCTGTAGGGGCGTTGACCCAACGCCCGATTTGTCGAAGACAAATAACGATTGAAAATCGTTCGATTGATAGAATTCCGATATTAAAATGCCGTTGGCATTTGGCACTCTGTGCCGGGCGATGAATCATCGCCCCTACATCGAAACCATCAAATTTGCAGAAATAATGTAGGGAACAATTAACTGTAAAAAAACTTTTATTAATTTACATAAAAAATTTTTCTGCTGAATATTATGCAATATGCTAAATTTACATAATTATATAAAAAATCCTTGAAAAATATGGATTGGTGTGGTATAGTTAATCTGTATTATAACCACTAATGGAGGTATACGAAATGAAGAAATTCAAGAAAGTAATCAGTGTTCTTCTTGCAGCTCTCATGGCATTCAGCGCACTCAGTGTTGTTGCTTTTGCAGAAGAAGACTCTACAGCAGATTACACAAGTCAGCTTATCGCTGCATCAACAGGCAGTGATGAAAGAGTTGCTACAATCATTCTCCCCGGTATCGGTCAGTCAGATTCAACTTATGTTAAAGAAGATGGCTCAACTGTAAGCGGTGGTCTTGTTCTTCTTGATACAGATGCAATTGCAGGTCCCGTTGTTACAAAGCTTGCATGGCCTCTTCTCAAGTCAATCGGCACAAGATCAGCAGACGAAAATCTTCAGTCAGCTGTTCACGACGTTATTTCTGACCTTTTCTACATTCAGGCTTCAGATAAGAACGGTGTTGGTAAAGAAGACCTTATCCTTACAAGATATCCCTATGCACTTTCACAGTACAGTGAGGATGATCACGGCTGGTTCTACAGAATGTTCCCCATGGAACCCGTTGTAGAAGCAATGGCTGACAAGTACGGCGCAGCAGACCCCACATATAATCCCGAAGATTATATCTACCTTTCAACATTCCAGCTTATCGGTGATCCCCACGAATCAGCAAGAGAACTCAAGGATTTCATCGCAATGGTTAAGGAACAGACAGGTGTAGAAAAAGTTAACCTTGTTCCCATCAGCCTTGGCGGTACAATCATGACTTCTTACCTTCAGCTTGTTCAGGAAGAATACAACGGTGATTTCTCAGATATCAACAAGATCATCAACATCGTTGCATGTCTCAACGGTACAGACCTTTTCTCAGACTTCTTTGACAGAAAATGGAACCTTGCAGACGAATTCCTCTATGAAGAATACATCGATCTCATCTGCGAAGCTAACAATATGCAGCCCTATGTAGGCGCACTCATCAAGTTCGCTCTCAAGTACATCATTCCCAAGGAAGCTCTCTATGCAATCCTTTCAGGTGCTATCGAAGGTCTCCTTGACACAATGTTCGTTAACTGTCCTCAGTTCTGGGCAATGGTTACTAAGGAAAGATACGAAGAACTCGCTGACAGATACCTCGTTGGTGAAGAATATGCAGAACTCCGTACAAAGACAGACTGGTTCCAGAACGCAAGAATGAACCTTATTGACAACCTTAACTATGTTAAGGATAACTACGGTGTTGTGACATACACAGTTTCAGCTTACGGTCTCCAGTTCACACACGGTGAATACAACTTCTTCGGTATTGCTGCATCATCAGCAACAACAAACTCAGACGGTATCATCAACATCAGCTCAGCATCACTCGGTGCAAGCTACGTTGTTCCCGGTGCTACATATGAAAACGCAGTTATGCCCTCACCCGACGGCGAACTCGATATCTCAACTTGTGCATTCCCCGAAACAACATGGTTCTTTGATAACCAGCATCACGAAGTCGGCAGAAACGACGTTATCCTTAAGCTCCTCGGTCAGATTCTTGTTGGCAACATCACAGATGTTAACTCATCAGAAGCATTCCCCCAGTTCAACTACGGCCGTGTAACAAGAAATCTCACAAGAGATGGCTGGCTTATGGATCAGGCTGAAGAAGTTATTGCTAACGAAGATGGTCTTTACACTCAGGATCAGATCGACACTGTTAAGCCCGTTTACGAAAAGGCTAAGGCAATGCTCGACAACACTCTTCTTAACGAAAACTCAGCTGCAGAAGCAGAAGCTATGACAAAGGAACTCAACGACGCTCTTGCTTGTACAGGTCTTACATCAGTTGATGCAGGCCCCTCAGTTACAGACAAGCTCCTCAACAAGCTCCTCGCAGGCGTATAATCAAATCAATAAAGCACCGTCCGCAATGGGCGGTGTTTTTTATTGCAATGCACAATGGATAAGGTTTGCACAAATTAATCGGTATCGGTGTAGGGACCGATCCCCTGATCGGTCCGCCCTAGTTTCATCAGACTTTGCGGAACGCTCTGGGGAGCGTTCCCTACATTATTTTTGCAAATTTGATAATTTCAGTGTAGGGACCGATCCCCTGATCGGTCCGCCCTGAGGTTTCATCAGACTTTACTACAGGGGTTGTGCAAACGAATCGATCGTATAATAATTTTTAAGTCTTTTTCAATGATTCTGTGCTAAACTGACTGTGGATTTGTGGCGGTAAAAATGCAAAAAAGTATTGTATAAACGGCACGGATGTAGTATAATTACTTTATTATGGACAAATGGAAGGTGTTACCTATGGATGAGAATAAAATCATTCCCACTCCTGAAGAAGACGTTGAAAAAGACAGCGTAACTGAAGAAGAAATTCAGGAAAACACAGTTGTTGAATCAGACGAAGCTGAAGAAGAAATCGCTTTTGATTCATATGATTCTGAAGAAACAGCAGACGAGGATTCAGACGAAGAATCAGACGTAGCTGACGAAGAATCTGATGAAGATGATGAATTTGCTTTTGAAGAAGGAACTGAAGAAGCACCCAAGAAAAAGAAAAAGATGAAAACAGGCGTAAAAGTCATTATTGTTCTTCTTTCAATCATCATTGCATTCGTGCTCGGTTGCGTTATTCTTGTTGCGGTTGCAACTCCCAGAGTAGACCTCGACGATGTTGCTGTCACAGTCGGTGATGTTGAAGTTTCCGCTTCAGAATTCTATTATGCATACCTCTCATCATACGCTTCAAATTCAAGCTACGGTGAAGAAGTTGTTAAGTCATCAACAATTGATCAGATTTCACTTCTTTATAAGGCATATTCAGACGGTAAAAAAGCCGGTTATGAAATGAGTGAAGACGCAAAGGCTGATATTGAATCTCAGCTTGAGTATGTCAATACCACTTCAGAGCAGAACGGTATGACTCCTGATGAATTTGTTGCAAAGAGCTTCTACAACGATAAGTTTACATTTGATATGTATAAGAAAGTTCTTGAAATGACAACTTATGCAACAGATTATCTCTACTCTAAGGTGGAAGAAATCGAGAAGTCATATGACGGTGATGCAGGTCTTAAGAAGATTGAAGAAGCTTATGCAAAAGACAAGGCAACTTATGACCTTTCAGATTTCTCATTCTGGTACTTCGATGCAAGTCTTGAAACATCTGAGTCAAATGCAGAGGCTGTAAAGCTTGCTGTGGAAGAGGGCAAGACTTTTGAAGAAGCTCTCGCAAGCGTTGTTCCTGATGTTACAGCTAAGACTGTAAGCGGCAAGGCTAAGTCAGACCTTACAAACGCAGCACTTCCCACAGAGCTTGTTGACTGGATTTATAAGACAAATGAAGACGGTTCTTATGCAAACGGAACAGGTGCTGTAACAGTTATTTCAGACTCAAGTCTTGTATATGTTGTTTATGTTAACAACGCACCTGCAAAGAATGAGGTTCACCCCGTTACTGCAAACTACATCAAAGTTAAAATCAGCACAGATGACACTATCAAGGATTCTGAAGATATGAACAGAATCAAGGCAAAGAATGAAGCAGCAGCAATTCTTGCAACATTCCTTGCTACAGATAAGTCAGAGGCTAAATTTACAGAAATTATGCAGAGTGAAGCTGTTAAGAACAACACTCTTGCATCTGCAGACACATTTGAAGGCGCAACAAAAGACGGTTCAATTGACGAAAACCTCGAAAACTGGCTCTTCGCAGAAGGCAGAAAGTCAGGCGACTACACAGCAGAGCTTATCGAAACAGAAGATGCTTTCTACATCGTTTATTATGTATCTCAGGCAGAAAAACCCGTATGGTACACAACAACACTTAACTCTCTTCTCAATACAGACGTTGAAGCTCTTCAGCAGTCACTTCTTGCAGAAGCTGAAAAGGTGCTGACAACTGACGATAAAGTTATTGCAGACGTTATGGAATACGTTGCTTACTCTTACACAATGTCATCATATTCATACTGATAGGCTGAGAAATTTTAGCAAAAGACTTGTATATTTCTTAAAAATATAGTAAAATATATAAGGTTATATACTAATTCAACTTGTTGAAAGGTGTTTATTATGGACAAGAATGAAAAAGCAGCTCTCGACGCATATCGTCAGGAGCGCAAGGAAAGAATAGCCAAGCAGGCAAAACAGAATGCCAAGAAAAAGAGCAGCTTTGCAGCTAAGCAGGCAGCAAACAAGGCAGTGAAGATTGTTATTTCAGTTGCTCTTTGCTGTGCAATCGTATTTGCATCACTCAATTTCTTCGGTGTACCTCAGCAGCTTGCAAAGGCAGTTGTAATTGATGGTCAGTCTTACTCAATGGCTGAACTTACTCTGTATTATATGCAGATGTTCAACAATACTTATCAGACAGCTAACAGCTACGAATCTCAGTATGGTGAAGGCTACGGCAAAATGTTCACAGGTTACGACATTTCTGTTGCTCCCGACGCTCAGAAAAAGACTGTAGACGACAACACAACCATCACTTGGGATGAATATTTCCTTAACGAAGCTATCGATTATATGGCAACTGTTAAGAGATATTACGCTCTCGCTGTTGATGCAAATCTCGAACTCACAGATGCTGCAAAGACAGAAATCGATGACGCAGTTGCAAGCTTTGATTCAATCAAGGGCGACTACTCAGTTTCAAGATTCCTTGGCCGTTACTACGGTAAGGGTGTTACAGAAAAGCTCTTCAGAGAAGTTCTTGAAGAACAGCAGTTCGTTACTATCTAT
The DNA here is from genome assembly GCA_045639185.1 of Acutalibacteraceae bacterium. Classification (GTDB taxonomy): domain Bacteria; phylum Bacillota; class Clostridia; order Oscillospirales; family Acutalibacteraceae; genus UBA1081. The sequence continues at coordinate 6,383 of JAZUCO010000023.1, read as the reverse complement.
CAGGAACAGAGACAGGAAGAACTCAAGAAGAATCACGGCGCTGATGAAATCAACAAGCTCTATGCAGAAGATAAGACAGCTTATGACGTTGTTGCTTTCAGATGGTTCACAATCGATATCGAAAGCAAGGGTGAAGAAGTAAGCTCAGAAGCAGCTGAAGAAGGCGCAACAGGTCTTTCAACTTCAACAACAAAGGTTTATAAGGAAGAAGCTAAAGCTAAGGCTTTCATCGAAAAAGTTAAGGCAGAAAGCAACTACACAGAAGAAACATTCAAAAAGGTAGTTCTCGAAACAATCGGTGAAAAAGACAAAGACTACGAAAACTACAAGAAGGATCAGGCAACAAAGGTTGACAAGCTTGATAAGGAAACAATCCAGACAAACGTTAACAAAGAAGCTGCTAACTGGCTCTTCGAAACAGATAAAGACGGCAATTATGTAAGAGAATACGGCGATATGAAGTACTTCGTAAGCTCTGACGCAAAGGACGTTTACATCATCTTTGCATTGGATACTCCCTATCAGGATAACGACAAGAGCACAGACGTACGTCACATTCTTGTTAAGTTCCCCGAAACAACAACAGCTAAGAATGCTGAAACTGTAAGCGGTGAAGATACTTCTGATGCAGAAGAAACAACACTTGTTTCAGACAAGGTTAAGGCTGAATGCGAAAGCGAAGCTGTTTCAATTCTCGATACTTATAAGAACTATATCAAGGAAAATGCAAGCGGCAAGGCTGATGAAAACTACTTCGCAGAACTTGCAAGCAAGCACACAGACGATACAGGTTCAGCTTCAAACGGCGGTCTTCTTGAAGGAATGCGTAACGACGGTCAGTATGTTGCAGAGTTCGAAGATTGGGCATTTGCTGAAGGCTCATACAAGGGTGAAAAGAGAGAACCCGGTGCTACAGGCATTATCGAGTCAGAATACGGCTATCACGTAATGTACTTCTCAAAGCAGGATGAAAATCCCCTCTGGTACAACACAATTCTTGATGAACTTGTTGCAGAAGATTGGGATAAGGAACAGACAGAATTTGAAAAGCAGTTCGGTGAAGACGCTATCGAAAGAAAAGAATTCATTGTTAAGCAGGTTCGTAAGGCTTGCCTCAAGACAATCGAAGGCTACGGTCTGTAATATTAATCAGATATGAATTTAAGCGAGGATTAAACCCCTCGCTTATTTTTTTGCCCTCTTTTGTAAACAATCCGTGAATAATTGTCTGAAAGACTCAGATCGACCCGGAAAAAGTGGGTCAAAACGGCTTGTTGGTAGTATATATGGAGGGATTGTTTTAATGAGTGAAAATTATCAATCTGATGTAAGAAAAAAGATATTTCTAAAGATATATTATTCTATGCTTGACTGGGAGTGGTACAGCGATACAAATACGTTCAGAGTGTTTATGCACCTTCTGCTCACCGCCAACAGAAAAGACCAACCATATAAAGGTGATGTTATAAGAAGGGGAGACGTACTTGCCTCTCAGGAGTTTATTGCTGTTCAGACGGGACTCGGTGTACAGCAGGTGAAAACTGCGTTGAAACACCTTTTATCAACCAATGAAGTAACAAAAAGAAAAGTCGGAAAAGTCAATGTGTTTACTGTTGTCAATTATTCAAAATGGCAAGGAGAATCGCTGTTCAGTGAAGCTGAATCAACCGCAAAGAAACCGAATGATAACCAAGAGGTAACCGGGAGCCAACCGGAAACTAACCAAGAAGTAACCACGAGTCAACCAATAACTAACCAAGAAGTAACCACACCTATAGATTGTAAGATTGAAGAGAATGAAGAGAATGAGAGAATGAGAGAGTGTGAGAGTGTAGCGCACGCACACGCACACGGAAAATTAAACAATGTCTTTATTACGGACGATGAGTACAAGGCATTCTGCAGTCAGTACAGCTTCGCAGATGTCGTGATTGATGAATTGTCCGTTAAAATAGCCACGGGTGACCCTAAATACCGCACGGGACACCTTGGGCATCTGTATGTGTTTGCCAATAATTACAACGTGAAAAAGGCTCCTGCACAGCCCTCATACGACATTGAAACGGCTATGAAACGGGCATATGCACTCGATCCCACAAAGACCAAGAGAAGATAAAAAACGCCCGCCACGGGCTTGGTGGCGGACTTTGGAAGTCTTTGTTTTATTTAACATTAGCAGCAGCCGCAACCTGAATTGCCGCAGCCACAGCCTGAATTGCTGATACCGCTTGTGCCGCAATCGTTGTTGCAGAAGAAGATTGCGATGATTACAAGGATGATGATCCATGAGTAGTTATTGTTGCAGAGAAAGTTCATTGTTTTACCCCCTTTCCTTGAGTTTACACTTCATCTTATGCGAAAGGGGATAATTGTGTGAAAAAATAAACCGCCGGTAAATCCGACGGTTTAGTAAGTTTTAATTATTTCTCGGGAAGATCCTGAGTGTGTTGATAGTCCTTGGGATTAGCAAGACCTGCTGAACATCTGAGGATGATACGAGCATCAGCTGCTGTGAGAACACCGTCACCGTTGATATCTGCATTCTTGAAGTATGCTGTGTCAACTGCGGGATAGGGTTCAAGCTTAGCTGAAATACGAAGAACAAGTCTTGCGTCGATAGCGTTGATCTTGCCGTCGCAGTTAGCATCACCGAGGAGATAGGGATCTATATCAGGTGTATCAAATACATCAATGTAATGGGGCTTAACGTATCTGTTGCAAGCCATGAACTGTCTGTAAATACCGCTGCCTGAGTAAACTGTGATAGTCTTTTCAGCAGTTGCGAGGTATTCAAGGAAGTCCATTGAGTTGCTTGCTGTATCAAATGTACCGTGCTTCATATTTCTGATGAACCATGTGTTATCGGGAAGAGCACAAGTTGAAGCATCGAGGTAGTGACAGATAGCGCCTGCACTGTGTTCGGGATTAAGTGTATCATAAACAGCATTGAGGTGGTTGTGGTTTTCACATTCGCCCTCTGTGTTTCTCTGATCCTTGTTCTGAGCAGCAGCACCTACGTCGTTAAGGGGGATTGTCCAGCCACCGAAGCTTGAGTAGTATGTATCGATAAGTCCGTCACTCTGTGCAGAGATACCGAAGAGTTCTTCGTCTGATGCTGAGTTATCACCGATGGGGATAAGCTGAATGTCCCATGAAGAAACAACGTTGATGTTGGTGCCTTCTGACTTAGCCTTGTTAAGGATTTCTGCAGAGCTTTCCTGAATGTTCTTGTAAGCCTGGATTCTTTCCTGAAGGTCTGAGTTGTAGTCACCGTAAGTTGAATCGTCACTCATGAACATAAAGTCCATAGCTTCTTCATAGTAATCTGTGGGAACCATTGCCCAGAGACCTGTGAAGTCCTTAAGCATATCTCTGAGATAGTTGTCGTAGAGAGGATCTACAACGTGACCCATCATTGCGTTAACGGCTGTGATGAAATCATATGTTTCCCAGTTTTTGTTAAGGATGTAAAGTGAAAGCCAGCCTGCGAACCAAGTTACGGGGTTATCTGAGAAGTCGTTGACGTAACGAATGAAAGCACTTTCTGTAGCTCTTACCTTTGAGGGCATAATTGAACGTGTAAGTCTGCCTGTGAAAAGGTCACCGATAAGAGAAGTACCGAGTGCTGCAGAGTTAACTGTAACGAAGTTGTCAATGTCTGCTGTTGCGTTTTCATAGTACTCTGCAATGTAAGCAGTAGCAACTGATGAACCGAAACCTTCTGAGATGATTGAAACCTGTTCTTTTCTTGAGTTAGCCTTTACAGTCTGAATGAACTCGTCAAGCTTTGATGCGCTTTCGATGGGGTCAATTCTCCAGTCGTATGTGAAAACGTAAACATTGTCGTAACCGAGTCTGTCACCCATACCGATACCGATGTTGCCTGCGATTGTTTCGAAATCGTCTGCTGTGTAGTAGTATGAAAGTGAATGGCTGTAAACCTTGGGGCCGAGATTTTCACTCTTTGATGTGCCGTCACGGTTGAGCTGGATTTTTTCCATTGCTTCGTAAACCTGTGAGCCTACAAAGAAGTTCATAACTTCTGTGTATTCACCTGATGCGAGAGCAACGATACCGTCAACGTACATCTGAGCTGTCATAGCAACCATTGTAAGATCTGAGGGGGGGAATACCTTTGCTGCACCTGTTGTGCCGGGATTTGCGTAGATGGGGTTATTGTCAATACCGTTGATAACGATAACGGGATTGCCGTTGTAATCTTCTGCAGCAAAAGCAGTAGCTGAAACGCCCACGAGCATAATAACTGCAAGAATACAGGAAATAACCTTCCTTGAGATTTTCTTGATCATAAGTTTTGCCTCCTTATGGTTTAACGGGGTTAACCGTTTATATGTATCCGGACTACAAGGTAGTCCAATATATTTACTCAAGTATTATATAATATAAAAATAAATAATGCAAGAGTATTTTTATTATTTATTAAAAATAATGCTAAAAGTTTTTACTTTCGTAACAATTTTAAGCATCTTTCACACTAAGTGCGAGTCTGAATGCCACATTGAGGATGAAAATTGCCGCAAGAATGATAATAATCACTGTGAAAGCGTGGCTGAGTTCAAGAATTCTGATGTCAAAATCAAGATACTTGAGCACACTCTTGTAGCTTGCCAGAGCAGGCACACCTGTGAGAAGAGTTGTGACAGATGTGACACCTGAGATAAGGGGAGCTACGGCATTTGTGAAAATCATCTTTGATGCGATGCCTGATGCGAGTGCAAGAGCAGATGTTACGCAGGGAACTGTGATTTTCTTTGCAAAAACGCCTGAAATCATTGTCACGAATGTGAAGAAAATTGCCACAAGGAAGAAAACTGCAAAAAGAATGAACTGAGTCTTCATTTCTTCGGGAACAACAGAGAAATCGAATCCTGAGAAAGCACCGTTTGCATTCTCACCCATAAACATTTCGTAAAGTTCGGGAATTGTGTAAAATTCGGGGAGTTCTTCAATGTTTATGCCCGTAACGTTTTCGATGATTGTGTTAACGTCAAATGCGTTGCCGAGAAGACCGCCCAGCATTGACAAAAGCTGATTGTCTGAGCCGATGCTGACCTTTGCAATGAATCTGAACATAGGCAGAAAGAACACTACGGGAATAATTGCAAGTCCCGCAATAAGATTTGAGATTTTATAAACAATTTTCATAATATCACTTCCAGGAAGAATTGAGCTGGACTGTTCTGTTGAGAACAATCTTCTCGTCTGATGAATCCTTGTCTACGCAGAAGTAACCCTGACGCATAAACTGGAATGTGTCACCTGCTTTAAGGTCGGAAAGACCGCCTTCAAGGAGGCATTCTGTCACGATAAGTGAATCGGGATTCAGGTTGTTTGTGAAGTCACCGTTTGATTCGTCAGAGGGGTTGGGAACGTTGAAAAGTCTGTCATAAAGACGCACTTCTGCCTTCTTGCAGTCAGCTGCATTTACCCAATGGCATGGGGCCTTTGCGTTTCTGCCGTCAGGTGAGTTACCGCCTCTTGATTCGGGGTCATAAGTACAGTGAACGCAGGTAACTTCGCCGTTTTCGTCAACATCGTAGCCCACGCACTTAACGAAATATGCACCCTTGAGACGCACTTCGTTGCCGGGGAAAAGTCTGAAATACTTCTTGGGAGGTTCAATCATAAAGTCGCTCTTTTCAATGTAAAGCTCCTTGCCGAAAACAACCTCTCTCTTGCCCATTTCGGGATGGTCGGGGTGAATATCTGTTTCAAGAGTATCTGTGAAATCGTCGGGCATATTGTCAATAACTACCTTGAGGGGTTCAAGGACAGCCATTGCTCTGGGTGCAGATGCGTTGAGGCAATCTCTTACGCAGGACTCAAGAAGACCGTAGTCAACAACGCTGTTTGCCTTTGAAACACCGATTTTGTCTACGAAATCACGGATAGCCTGTGCAGGGTAGCCACGTCTTCTCATACCGCAGAGTGTAGCCATTCTGGGGTCATCCCAGCCGTTAACGATGCCTGAAGTAACAAGCTTCATACACTTTCTCTTACTTGTAAGGCAGTAGTTGAGGTTGAGTCTTGCAAACTCAATCTGACGGGGAGGCTCTGCAAAGCCGATTTCCTTTACAAACCAGTCATAAACTGCTCTGTTATTTTCAAATTCAAGTGTGCAGAGAGAGTATGTTACCTCTTCTCTTGCGTCTGAAAGGGGATGTACGAAGTCGTACATAGGATAAATACACCACTTGTCACCTGTCTGGTGGTGGTTTACATACATAATTCTGTAGATAACGGGGTCACGCATAACGATGTTGGGTGACGCCATATCGATTTTTGCTCTGAGAACGTGGCTTCCCTCGGGGAATTCACCGTTCTTCATTCTTTCAAAGAGATCAAGGTTTTCTTCAACACTT
>JAZUCO010000022.1:0-53569 GCA_045639185.1 Acutalibacteraceae bacterium | reverse complement strand
TATGGGATCAATTGCAGCTATGAACTGCGGCAGCCGTGACAGATACTTCCAGCAGAACAACAAGAAGCTCGTTCCCGAAGGTGTTGAAGGTCGTGTTCCTTACAAGGGACTTCTTTCAGACACAGTTTACCAGCTTCTCGGCGGTGTTAAGTCAGGTATGGGTTACTGCGGTGCTCCTGATATTGAAACTCTTCAGAACACAGCTAAGTTCATCAAGATCACAAGTGCCAGCCTTGTAGAGAGCCATCCTCATGATGTTTACATCACTAAGGAAGCTCCCAACTACTCAGCAAAATAATAAATCAGAGGTGTAAGTATGGCAAAGAAAGCATCAGCCCCCTCTGTAGCATACGGAACTCAGCTCAGATTCAAAGGAATAAGAAGCAATCATCCGATTAAAAGCAGATATCTTGCAGCAGCACTTGCAATGATATTCGGCATAGTGGGAGCAAATCAGTTCTATCTCAGAAATATTGTGAGAGGTTTTCTTAAAATCCTTTTCACAGCAGTAATTCTGGTTATTGATTTCTTTGTGGAACCTCCGCTTATACTTATCCCCGTTGTTCTTTCTGTTATATCAGGCTTTATATATCTGATGCAGTCTGATTCCGTTTTTGCAAAAAACAACCACGTCAGAACATTATAAAACATTACAGCAGATACCTTATGTATCTGCTGTTTTTTGAGGAAATTTTTTCTTTACTTTTGGGCACAGTCTGTGCTATTATAAATGTATACATAAAAAAACAGGAGATGAAAATATGGTAGCAATTATCAAATCCCTTATTGCCTACATTCTTTCAGTTATCAGCGTTTTCAGTTTTTCAGGCTTATTCGGCAACACAGGCGACAATGCTTACGATGTTAAGAATGAGCAGGAAATTCTTCTTGACTTTGCCGCAATTTCAGATATCCATATGAGTGATATCATTTTCAGAGATACACTTCTCGAATGCGGTCTTGAGGATATGCAGAATGCAGTCAACAAGCCTGATGCACTTATTCTTGCAGGCGATATGACAGATGACGGACTTGAATCTGACTATGAAATGCTCAGCAATTCTTTCAGCAAGTACAATCCCGCAGACAACATTCTTCTTGCTCTGGGCAATCACGACACATGGACAGATGAAAACGATGATTATGCTCCCTCAAAGGAAAACTTCATCAAGTATTCAGCAGAAATTGCAGGCCGTGAGCTTACAGAGTGCTATTACTCAACAGAAATCAACGGTTACACATTTATCGTTATGGCAAGTGAAGGCACAAATGTTGCAGCATACATAAGCCCCGCACAGCTCGAATGGCTCAGAGCAGAAATGGACAAAGCTGCAGAAAAAGGACTTCCCATCTTTGTTGTTTCACATTGGCCCATTGCTCTCACACACGGACTTCCCGAAAGCTGGGGCGATGAAGATTATGACGAGCTTACAGGCAGCTTCGGTGCACAGAATGCAGAAGTTGAAGCTATTCTCAAAGACTACGAAAACGTATTCCTTATTTCAGGTCATATCCACAACGGTCTTGTAAGCGCAGACCAGGCAGATTATTACGGATATGCATCTGTTGAATCATACGGCTCACTTCATTCAATCAACCTCCCCTCATACTCAAACCTTTCAAGCAGAGGCAATTTTATGAACGGCAACGGTTACAGCATTGAAGTTTATGAAAACGAAGTTCTTGTACGTGCAAGAAACTTCATCACAGGCGTATGGTTTACAGATTATGATGTAACAATTCCCCTTGTATAAAAAACATAAAAACATCGAGGCACACTCCTTTGGAGTATGCCTCGTATTTTTTGCTTAAATTTTATTGTTATCAGAACAGATCCCAGCCTAATACATACCATGAAGAATTAGTTGAAACAACAGAACCATCTGATTGCACAGCGATTATATAATCTCCGGCAGTATAAACAGTAACTACATCTGTCCAATTTGTTGCTGAGCTTTGACCGTAATAAGTATTACCAAAAACACTCAATGTGTTGTCAGTTTTCAAACCGACAATATTTTCTTCTGAAACAGCAATTGCTTTTATGTCTGTCCAATCTGTAACTTCTCCGAAGCCGCTGGGCAAAGTTCCGGTTGTAACAAGTGTCCCGTCAGACTTCAGACCTACAGCAAAATCACCGTCGGCAGCAATAGCAACAATATCTTTCCAAGCTGAAACATCACATTTATCATACATACTGTTTTCTCTTTCTGTCATAACAACAGTACCGTCTTTTTTGAGTCCGAAAGTGTGATAATCGTTTGTAGCAATTGAAACTATATCTTTCCAGTCTGAAATCTTATGAACACCATAAATATTTGCACCTGTTGCAACAACTGTACCGTCATTTTTTAATCCGACTATAACATCATCACCGGCAAAAATTTCAATTATATCTGTCCATTCGGATACATTAAAATTTTTATATGCATTCGTATTTACCGCAACAACTGTACCGTCTGATTTAAGGCCGACTGTATAATCGCTTCCGACAGCTACATCAATTATATCTGTCCAGCCTAAAACTTCTTCAATTTCAGTTTCTGAATCACCATCGCTGACAACAACTGCACCATAAGAAGTTACACAAGTAATAAAGTTATTCCTTGCTGAAATTCTGTTTTCATTTTTCATCAGACCGACAAATTTCTCTGACAGAGTTGCTTTACATTCATCACTTTTTTCTGCACTGTCTCTGAATCCTTTTATTTCATCGTATGCTCTGATTGCCTCATAAAGCTTTCCTTCAGCAACCAATGCATTTGCAGCATCATATTTTATCAGGAAACCGCATTCTGTAATCTTTGAAATACTGTCTTTGTACTGATGAACTTTTTCAAACTCCTCAATAGCCTCTGAATAACTGCCACTTTCCATCAGCGCAATTGCATTGTTGTAAGTTTTTAATTGTCTAACCTGATCGGTAATAACAATGCTTGAAACCAATGCAATGCAAAGAACAACAACAACAACTGCCCCTAGTGCAGCTTTTCTGTTTGCACGTTTAGATTGTTTTTCACTTTGCTCTCTGAGGTGTTGTGCTTTTTCAGCACATTCCTGAATCTTTGCTTCAGAATCTCTCCAATCAGGAATCTTATTGAACAATGTTTGTGCACGCTGAACTGCAGCTATGTTATTTGGACGGTTAAGCAGAGCAACAGCTTCATCATATATTTTATTATTTTCTGTCGCTATTATATTTTCTGCGCCTGCCCTGCACTTTTCACACATTTCATCGGCATTTTTCCAGCCTGAGATTTTTGCAAAACTTGCCTCGGCATTGTTGAAATCTTCAACTGTCTGAGCATTTGCAAAATCAGCAAGAGCGTCCTCAAAAAGTCCGTCCATATAATCAGTATGTATTTTTTCTTTTGCTGCCGCGAGGTATCCGCTGACTTTATCGGCAAGTTCCTTATCGCCAAAGCGTATAACCTTATTATAATTACCGCTGTTCTCAAAATCACAGGACGAATCCGCAAGATTTTCTGCATTTTTGATACGAAGTTCAGCCATAAGCTTACCGAGATATGCCTTTGCACATTTCGGATCCATATCAAGAACCTTTTCGCAGTATTCGTCTGCGCTCTGCCAATCTGCATCCTCAAGGAACATAAACACTCTTTCAAGAAGAACATCTATGTTTGCAACTGCGGTTGTCTGAACAGGAGCTTCAGTTTTTGCAGTTTCGGCAGGTACCACATCAAGAACCTTTTTGATACCTCTTACAACGTCATTGATAAAGCCGATTTTACTCATATCCTGAGCCTGAAGGTGAGCAAACTCTTCGGGTAGTTCGTATGCGTCCATATCCTTGTAACAAGGAATAAGAATTCTTGAACGGTCGTTCTTCATAAGCTTGAGATATCTTGACCATTCATTCTTTACCCACACAGCATTGAAGAATGAGGGCTTTGTGCCGATTGCGAGCATTACCTTTGCGCTGTTGAGAGCCGCAAAAATGCAGGGTTCATAGGCTGAGCCGAGCTTGTCTTCAAGTGTGATTGCCGCATAGAAGACCTTAAAGCCTTCCTGAGTGAGCTGATGATAGATATCGTTTGCAATTACGCTATCCTGAGTTCTTTTACCGTTTTCGTCTGTTTCTTTATAACAGATAAAAACATCATAAGGCTCCTCTTTCTGAGATAGAAGAAGAATTTCTTTCTGAATTCTGTCAATCTCAACAGCCTCTGATTCATAAACAGAATGCTGCACACTGTCGGCATATTTAAGAGCAGATTTATAATCTTCATCTGCAACGATTGAATCAAATGATGCTCTGTGGCAAGTGGGCACACGGTTGAATGTAACGGGGTCTTCAACATACTCAATACCGTATTTACAGAGTATAAGCCCCCAATATGCTTCAGCCTGAGCTTCATCAACGCTGAGAATCTTTTCATAGAGTTTTTCTGCCTTGTCAAACTCACCCTTGAAACGCAGAGTGTTTGCTCTGTTAAACAATGTCTGCAGATTGTCGTCTTTTGCAGACGGCAGAGTCTGTTTTGTTCCGCAATAATCACAAGCAGCAACAGTTACGCCATCTTCAATATTCAGGTCACCGCCGCACATTTTACACTTAAAAACAGCCATAATACCTCTCCCGTATTTTCAGTTTTTATATAATGCTTTAATTTTATCCTATAGCCATTATTTTCTCAAGAATATCCTTATCTGCCATACAGAAATTATAATCAGAAAGTTCTGAGGGCAGAATCCATTTCAGGTCGTTGTGTTCAAGAAGTGAGGGCGTACCCTCTGTAATCTTTGCATTGAACACGGTAAGATGCACAAGAATATCGGGATACTGATGATACACATCGCAGAATTCATCACCGACTTCAACCGTTACACCAAGCTCCTCCATACATTCACGGACAAGAGCTTCCTGCTTTGTTTCACCTTTTTCAAGCTTTCCGCCCACAAACTCCCACAAAAGAGCATTTGATTTGTGAGCAGGTCTCTGACAGATAAGCAATCTGTCACCATTCCATATAAGTGCCGCAGCAACTTCTGTCATAATATCACCTTAATAATATTTTATCGCAACGCCTGTGTATTCGCTGTAAACATAGGGAAGCGGATTCACACGCACACCATCTATCCACACTTCAAAATGAAGATGATAACCGGTTGATTTACCCGTTGTACCGATTGAGGACAAATGCTGACCTGCTCTTACAAAATCACCCACTTTTACTCTGAACGAGTCCTTGAGTGCGTGAGCATACCCCGTTACAACACCGTTACCGTGGTCAACTCTGATATAATAGCCCCAGCTCCAATGATATGTTGCCATTGTGACGATTCCGTCTGCCACAGCAACAATTTTTCTGCCTCTGCAGGAACCGTCGTCAGAAGAAACGATATCAATTCCGTAATGGGCGTTATAAGGATTATAACCCTGAGACAGCCAGAAACAATTATCAGGTGCAGGCCATACAAACGAACCGCCCTGATCTCTTGTGAGTCTGGGAGAAACAGCAACGCCGTTACCGTCAACGGGAATACCCATTGTGCCGACTTTTATAAGCTGATTAACGGGTGAACTTGCATTGTATCTGAGAATTTCCTTTGCGGTTTCTGTTTTAACACCGTCAATATATGTGTCTGTATAAGAAACAATATCCTGACCGTTACTGCCGTTTACAACTGTCATTGTTGATCCTACAAAAATGTTATTGTCATACTGTGTTACGGTGTCAAATGGTATTGATTCGGTTTTTATATAGGTTTTTGTAACCTTTATGCTGACTTCACGCTCCCCTCTTTTTATAAGGAGAACAGAACCCTCGGGAATGTTGTCTTCCTGAAGATTTTCATTGTTTGCAAGCAGTTCATCAAGTGTCAATGAATACTTTTCAAGAATATCCCCGACAGTTTCATCCGCTGCAACGGTATGCTCAATCTGAGGTGTTTTTTCTGCCGTAAAATATTCATAAAGCGTATCGGCAGAAATCAGATTGTCATTATCGGGATACACACCCGTTTCAGTTGTATACTGATCAGCAAAATCCACCTTGCAATCAGCAGTAACAAAGGGATTTTCGTTTATATATTCATTAAAAACACGGTCACGCACACGCAGGAATGTATCTTCACTTCCCACGGTGAAAAGAAATTCACCGTCAACATATATACCGCACGCATCAACTGTCTTATCGCTGACAGAGGTAATGATATTGTTACACACCGTTGCTCTGTCATCAAGACTATTGAGTGTTGTGAATGTTACAGAATATTCGGGCACAATTTCAGCCATTTCGCTGCCAACAGACGCAAAACGCTTTTTCGCAAGCAGATAAGCATCTTTGTAAGCATCTTCGTCTGTGACAATACCTACACTTTCACCGTCAACAAAAACTTCAAGCGCAAATGTCAGACTTCCGTATGCCGAATAAAACACAATCAGCACAGCAAGAGAAACAAAAGGAATAATCGTGCTCAGCACAGCTCTGTTAAATCTCTTGTGCACCGCAAATGCGTGGAAAAAGAATTTCATAAACCGACCGAAAGCTTTCATCGGTTTCTCTTTGAAATCTGCTTTAAGCACGGGAATTGCACGTCTGACCTCAGAGAAAAACTGTTTGCCTTCTCTTGCGGCAGCCACAGAATACTTCACAAAAACATCTCTGAAAAACACAAAAACAGAAACAAACAGCTTTGCAATTGCCTTTGCGATAAAACCTGCAGTTTTTGCAAAGAATCTGCCGACGGCACAAAACGCTTTTTTGCAGCCGAAACCGAGATTATATACTATATCAGCAAACACATTATCTGTCTGCATTGTGCCGTCACCTCCCTTGGAAAAAGAATAAATGCACAATTGATCATTGTGCATTATCTTGTTAATTTTCTTTAGTTTTGAGTAAACCTGCAACAGACGTAATGACAAACTTGAGTCCGTTTGTCACAAGAAGTGCTGCTGCCATACCCCATATACCGTATGTCATGGTAAGGGGAATAACTGTCGCCGCATAAATTACGATGTATACAGCATTTATATACATCTGATACTTTTCGTTGGCAACACGAAGAATAACTGTCATAAGGCAGTTTGAAATAAAGTAGAAAATCTGACCTGCGTTTGCAACGAGGAAATATTTTTGTGCCTCAGCGAAAACGTCAGGATAAAAAATCTTAACAAAAAGCTGTGATGCAATGTAGCATCCGCAGAGAGCCACGAGTCCCACTCCGAGAAGTGCTGCCACAAACACAGCAAACATCTTTCTTGTGAATCTGCCCTCATACTTTGTGAGATAGCCGATAAGCACACCGTTGAGAGGTGTTGTGAGAAGAGCCACGACCTTGCCGAAAAGTGTTGCAACATAGAAAATTGTTACAGCTTCACCGCCCATTGCAAGACCGAGAATTATTTTATCTGACTGCTGTGCAACTGCAGAAAGAAGATTTGTTGCAGACAGCACACCGACAGATTTTATTGTTCCTCCAAAATTCTCCGAACGGGTAAGAAGGTTTTTGCCTCTGAAAATATTACCGTTGAAAAGAACAAAAAGCACTGCCGCAAGTTCACCTGCAAAGAATGTAAGCATCCACAAGGGTGAAACATACTTAAAGAGCAAAAGACCAACACAATAACCTGCGGTGATAATTGCATAATAAAGGAAAAATCCTTTATAGTTAAGACTTAATCTGTAATTTACGTCACCGTAATACCTTAGTACGGTAACGACCATAAGAATGGTAAGCAGAATGAAATGCCCGGCATTGAAAGAATTGTAAACAATCAACGTTCCCGCCGCAACGGCAATACAAAGCACCGCAATCACGGCAAGGAAGACATTGTAGTCACCATTTGTGTCTTTCTTGTCCCTTGCACGGACCATTCTTGAATAGTTTGCGGCAACACCGAAAGTCGTACCCATAATAGATACGACAGCGAATATGGACTGGTAGTTACCGAATGCCGTTTCACCCATCCAGTTGTTGAGCATGGGATTGATAAGCACCTGTAGCATACCGTTCATAAGCATAAGACCTGCGATGCTGAACACGAGGTCTGATGCTATATTCAAAACTTTCTTCTTATCGGTTGCCATAAAACACGTCCTGAAAAATTATTTCTTGAATTCTCCGAGCATATATGATGCATACTTGAGGTCAAAATCGTATGTGAGCTTGAGATTGTTCTTAAATTCAAAGTTTAGATACTTCTTTGTTTCTCTGGGCATCTGCCATGCAAGTTCCTGACTGGGGAATGTTGTTGTGAAGTGAGGCATAAGAGTCTTGAAACGGAAAGCCTCAGGTGACTGAGTCATATAATACTCTTCACGGTCAAGGGGATCATAGTTATAGTTACCGAGAGCACCTGTAATCTTCTGGCAAGTGATAACAGCATCGTTATCATCAAGCTTTGTGAGATAATCGTCAATAAGTTCGCTTGTAACAAAGGGACCTACTGCATCAAGAATGATGATTCTCTCGCATTCGGGATATTTTTCCTGAATAAGATCAAATGCACTCTTAAGAGAATCGAGTCTTTCTTTACCGTTTACAGCAAAGTCGAAGCCTGAATTCTTGAGAGCCTCTGAATAATCAATGCAAGCGGGGTCACATACAACAACAACTTTGTCTGCAACTTTTGAACCCTTTGCCGCATCAATAACATAATCAATAACGGGTCTGCCGTTGAGAAGGCAGTACTGCTTGGGAATGTTTGCACCGAAGCGGTTACCTACACCGCCTGACATAATAATAACAATATTCATAATTCATTTACTCCTTGCAATTATTCAAAAATCTCTGTTTTAAGAAGTTCAAAGTGACCGGGGTGTCTGTCTTTTTCCTTGGGAAGGCTTTCCCAGTTTGTATAAAGGTATTCAAGTACCTTTATATACTCTGCGGGAGCCATTGCCATATCATCTCTGATGGGCACTTCTGTGTATGAATCAAAGAAATTCTTGGGAAAAACGTTTCTGTGCTGAACGGGAAGGGGTACGCTGGGTTTGAAATAGAGATCGCCTTCGCCTGTTTTTACGCTGTTTACGCAGTCTTCATACATTTTGTAGATTTTCTTCATAGGCATCATCTTACCCATTGTTGTAAGCACAGCAACCTGAGCTTTCTGCATAAAGCTGTAACCTGATGAATCTGTGGGAATGAGTCTGTGACCCATTGCAAGACCATAAATCATCTTAACCTTGAAAATCTGACTCTTTACGCACTTTGAATCTGTATCGTGAAGGCAGTAAAGTTCAATGAAGATTCTGTTCATTCTTTCATCGTTTGCAAAGTTGTTCTTGCCGCCGTCTGTGCTGAAAGAATTCACAGCCTTACTCTTTTTATAGTAGATTCTGGGGATGAAGTCGCAATGATATTCACCGAATTCGTTATAGTTTACGAATTCAAATTCATCACCAAGCTCTTCGGGAAGAACTGAAAGAAGCTTGTTGAAATCATCTCTCTTGAGGTCAAGGTCAATATCGTCGTCCCAGGGGATAAAATCTTTATGTCTGATAGCGCCAAGAAGTGTACCGCCGCTGAGTGAATAGTGGAGATTGTATTTTTTGCAGATACGATCAACTTCACGGAGGATTTTAAGCTCAATACCCTGAATTTCGTGAAGCTTCACTTTCTGTTCTTCTGTAAAATCTTTATATAACTGTTCTGCTATTTCCATAGCTGACACCCTTTCGATTTTTATTCATCATAAATCATATCACAATACAGTTAATTTTGCAACATATTTATTAATTTAATATTGAAGTTTATAATCTGTAATGATATAATTCTGCTATCGGAGGTGTTTATATGAATACTGTAAAATTCAACAAAGGCAACACTCTTGTTGTTGCACACAGAGGACTCAGCGGTATTGAAAAAGAAAACACAAATGCGGCATTTATTGCGGCAGGCAACAGAAGTTATTTCGGCATTGAAACAGACGTACACAAGACTCTTGACGGCAAGTTTGTCGTTTTTCACGATGACACAACCGGCAGAGTCGCAATTGACAATATGGAAGTTGAAAAAACAACTTTCGATTGCCTGAGAAATCTTCTTCTTACAGATATTGACGGCAAAAAAGGCAGAACAGATATAAGAATCCCCACACTGCAGGAATACATTTCAATCTGCAAAAAGTATGAGAAAGTGGCTGTTCTTGAGCTTAAAAATGCTTTCACCGAAGAAGAAGTTTATGAAATTGTTGATATCATAAAAGAACTCGGTTATCTTGAAAATGTTATCTTCATTTCATTCTGTCTTGAGAATCTCATATTCCTGAGAAAAAAATATCCCGATCAGGCAGCACAGTTCCTTATTGACAACTATGAACCGTGGCTTATTGACACACTCAAAGAGCACAATCTCGACCTTGACATAAAATACACTTCTCTTAATGCGGAAAATATGAAAGAACTGCACGATGCAGGTGTAAAAGTCAACTGCTGGACATGTGATGACCCTGCAGCCGGTGAACAGCTTGCCGAATGGGGCATTGAATTCATCACTTCAAACATACTCGAATGATAACAGTCTGGGAAAGAGCAAAAGAAACAGAAAAACCCGTACTCATTTACGGCACGGGCAACGGTGCGGACAAAATCATTGACGAGCTTACAAACCTCGGCATTCCCGTAAGCGGAATTTTTGCTTCGGACGGTTTTGTCAGAAACCGCACATTCAGAGGTTTCCCCGTAATGGGTTACTCTCAGGCAAAAGAGCAATTCGGTGATTTTTTAACACTTATCTCTTTCGGCTCACAGAGAGAAGATGTCATCAGCGGCTTTCTAAAAGTCGCAGAAGAGAGAGAAACTTATTCCGTTGATGTGCCCGTTTACGGTGACAATATTTTTAATCGTGAATTTTTTGAATCACACAGAGACGAAATCGAAAAAGTTTATTCGTTGCTTGAAGATGACAAATCGAGAGAAGTTTACAAAAATATAATCGGCTTCAAGCTCACGGGCAGAATGAATCGGCTGACAGAGTGCGAAACAGACAGAGATGAGGCTTTCCGCAACATTCTGAAACTCTCTGACAGCGAAACATATATGGACCTTGGTGCTTTCAACGGTGACACGGCACAAGAATTCGTCAATGTTGTGCCATCTTACAGAAAAATCTATGCCGCTGAGCCCGATATAAAGAATTTCAGAAAACTGGAAAACAACACTCAGCATCTTGAAAATATTGAGAGGCTGAATGTCTGCATTTCAGACAATTGCGGAGAAATCACATTCTCAAAGCACGGGGGAAGAAACTGCACGGCAGACGAAAAAGGCGTCACGGTAAAATGCACAACCGTTGACAGTATTCTCAGCGGCAAAGAAGTTTCTTACATCAAATTTGATGTAGAGGGGTTTGAAAAAGAAGCAATTGACGGCGCAAGGGAAACAATAAAACTCCACAGACCGAAGATGCTTATTTCCTGCTATCACAGGTCAGAGGATATTTTTTCAATTCCTCTTCAGGTGCTTTCAATCAGAAATGATTATAAACTGTATATCAGGCACAACCCCTACATTCCCGCCTGGGATACACAATTTTACTTTGTATAAAGGATGATAATTATGAAAAAAATCTTACTCGCAATCACAGCAATAATAATTCTTGCTGTTTCTGTTTTACCCGTAACCGCTTTTGCATGGGAAGAGCCTGAGCTTATGCTTGCAACAGATTACAATATGGAAACACAGACAATCACTCTCTATTACAGGGCTCTGAATTTCGCAGGAACGGAAAGTGCAGATTTCAGACTCAGATACAACCCCGATGTTGTTGAGTATGTAAGCCACGAAACAGCAGATATGTCAAACACATTCATCGAAGTCGGCCATCAGGCAGAGGCACCAGACACAATTGCAATTCAGTTTGTTAATCTTTATTATGCAAAACCCGAAGACTGCGAAGAAGACGGCAGCGCAACAATTGCAATATTCACATTCAAAGTAAAAGATGCAAAAGCAACAGAAACAGTTTTCATCTCTTACACAGACAGCTATGCAATGGACCCGAACACAACATTGGTTTCACCCGAAAGAGCAACACACAAAATCTCACTCAACAAAGAGTCTCATAAACTTTCAACATCAGACAATTTTGTTTTTCCTGACGGTGAAGCAGCAAAGAATAACGAAAATATCAAAAAAGTAGTTATTGCAGCAGTGGTTGCTGCCGCAGTTCTCGTTGGCGGAACAGTTGTTATTGTTGTAAAATACAGAAAAAAATAAAAAAAACCTCAAAAAAAGTGTTACATTTTTATCGGTTGTTACTTATATATTATAAACCCATAAAAAAAGGGGGCAAATTATGCAGTAATATAAATCAACCGAAACTAAAAAAATAACAAAAAAATAGGAGGTTTACCACTATGAAAAAATCTTTATCAATTTTTCTAACTACAATACTTTTAATGTCATTATTTACCAGCACTTTAATTGTCTATGCGGAACCGTCAAATAAGTGTTCAAAGCGACTTTCAACGGAATTAAGCAACCTCACTTTTTCAGAAACAACAGATGTTGTAATTATTACAAAAAACGATCCAAACATTTCAAAAAAATCTAAAAATTCTACATCAATATTTTTGCAAAAGAATAATGAAATACAATCTATTGAAGAAGTTCAACAACAAATTCAAACAAATCGCATTGCAGCAAAAAAAAGTTATGAGAAAGTAAATGCTGAATTAATTGAAGAATTAAAAATCGACAATGTCATATATGCATCTAAATTTGCACCTGTTATATTTGCAAAAATGACAAAAAAAGATATTATTCAAATATCATACAATTCAGATATACAAAACATTTATTATTGTGAAAAAGATGTTCAACTTGAAGAAAATCTCAGCGACAGTGCAAACACAATCCGCGCAAAAACAATTCAAAGTAATAGTATGTTCGGATATACCGGTGATGGCATAAAAATAGGTGTGTTAGAATCAAAACATCCTAATACAAATTTCGAATCAATCAATAATGCAGATATAAACCTTATTCCCAACACAACATCATATATGGATAGTGCTAATGGAGGACACGCAACGACTATTGCAACAATTTTAGCAAGTCAAGGAACATCAAACACATCGAAAGGTATTGCTCCAGACTCAGAATATTATTTTTCTGCAATTGAAGCATATAATACAGGCAACAATTCTATTTATGTTGCATACATTATGGCATTAGAAGATTTAATAGATTCCAATGTTAATATTATCAGCATTTCTACCGGTTTTACATTTCCCGTTCCATTTCAAGGAGAAATGCTTCAAACAACAGTATATAATTCATATACAACATCCATCAACACTGATGCATATTATATAACATGGCTGATTGACCATTATTCAAATGTTGAAAATGTGTCGTTTTCCATAGCAGCAGGCAATGCAGGTTGGAGAGGGATTCCATTTCCTTTTCTTTCATATAACGGTATCGTTGTTGGAAATATTGACGACAACAACAACTCTTCCATAACTGATGACACACTCCATTTTGCATCTTCTCATTATAATGAAATAACACCGGAATTCGCTTCAAAACCTGATTTGTGTGCTCCAGGAACAAACATTTCTGTGAACGGCACAAATAAAACATATGTTTTTGATAGTAAAACAAATGAATGGGTATATAAAGAAACAACAGGAACAAGTTTTTCCGCACCACATGTAGCTGGAGCTATTGCTTTATTATGTGAACAAAGTCCAATGTTGTTATACACGCCAGCTGCGATAAAAGCTGTATTAACAACAGGTGTAAGTAAAAATGCACATTATTATACACCAAATGATCGAGTTTTAACAACTGATGAAAACAATCCGGCAAACTCATATATCCAATATGGTGCAGGAATAATCAATTGTTTAACAAATGCAACTATTATAAATAATGAAACTTTTGATTTCGGTTATTTTTTCGCAACAACAACAAATTCGTCTTCTTACTTAGATTTATCAGGAAACAAAAATGTGCGTATTTCATTAACATTTGAACTAAACACAGCAAGCAGTAATCATAATACCAATATTGATAATTTTGATATATATTTGTATGACAGTTCAAACAATCTGTTAGCATCATCATCAACAACATACAACAATGTTGAAATTATTGACGCTTTTATACAAACTTCAGGCATTTATGAATTAAGAATTGTTCGTCCATACTCAACCAATTCCGATATCGGATATGGTATGGCATGGACTCAATATTAAGGAGATCACTATGAAAAAATCAATTTTTTTACTCACTACACTTTTACTTATTGCAGTTTTCACGTTTTCCGCAACTGCAATGCCTGTACTTTATGGTGTTGAATTGTATGCGCCTTCTGTAAACGGAAAAAGAACTTCTTTTATACACAGCGATTACTACAAAATCTACCACAATGAATTACTGGAACATCAGTACAAGGTTTTCTGTAAAAATCAATCACAGATATCAGGAACTACAGATTATACATCTCTGAAAGAATTTATAAAAGACGGCTATATTTACGCAGAAATAATACTCAATGAAAAACCTGAAGATGCAGATTATCTTTCATACAACAAAGAATCCGTGTCAAAAGTTTTCAGTGAAGAAGATATCTTATATATCGGTGCAACAACACCTGTTACTGTTGTAAAACTCACTGCAGATGATATTGATACAGTCAGAAGTCTTGAAAATTTACGTGCAATTACGCTTGCATTCACGTCAACAGCTTCATTACTCAATTTTATGTATGGCGGCTCAAAAATGGGAGATATTGACAATAACGGAACAGTTTCATCTTCTGATGCCCGTTATGTGTTAAGATTTGCCGCAGGGCTTGAAAAGGTAACAGCGAGAAGTGCAAAAAATATATATTTTCTTGGTGATACAGACCTCGACGGGCATATAACTGCTGCTGATGCAAGAACTGTTTTGCGTATGTCGGCACAGCTTGAAAAAATACAAACTGTGAATTTTGACTATGCTGTATATTGGAATGATTTCGCAGAATAATAATAATAACAAAGCAGACATCGGCTGATGTCTGCTTTTCTTTTAATAATTTGCCTTTATCATTGCTATTTCTCTTGCATAGCCGTCAAGCTCATTGGGAGTTTCAAGGTTAATGGGAAGTCCCTCAAGCTGAGGCATTTTAATGAATTTCATAAGAGCTTCAAAACCGATATGACCGTCACCCAGAGTCTGATGTCTGTCCTTATGTGCACCCATCGGATTCATACTGTCATTAAGGTGAATCGCCTTAAGTCTGTCAAGACCGATAATCTTATCAAACTCCTCAAGAACACCCTCGGGATTGTTTATTATATCATATCCCGCATCTGAAATATGGCAGGTGTCAAGACATACACCGAGCTTGTCACTCAGCTCTGTTCTGTCAATAACAGCTCTGATCTCCTCAAAACTTCTGCCCACTTCACTACCCTTTCCTGCCATTGTTTCAAGCAGAACAGTTGTGGTCATTTCAGGGAAAAGGACTTTATTGAGCACATCAGAAATCAGCTCAATTCCCTTTTCCGCCCCCTGACCCACGTGACTGCCGGGGTGGAAATTATAGTAGTTATCGGGCACATATTCCATTCTTTTAAGGTCATCTGCAAAAGTCTGAAGAGCAAATTCACGGACTCTCTCTTCTGCACCTGCCGCATTGAGAGTATAAGGAGCGTGTGCAACGATTCTGCCGAAGTTATGCTCCTTTGCGAATTCAAGATAAGCCTTCACATCGTTTTCATCAATATCCTTTGCCGCACCGCCACGGGGATTACGTGTAAAAAACTGAAATGTATTTGCACCGATTGAATGAGCCTGTTTGCCCATTGCAAGGAATCCCTTTGATGCCGACAAATGACAACCTATATATAACATCTTATTTTTCCTCCTTCAATGCTCTGAATGAATTGAGCACAGCCAGAATCATAACACCCACATCACCGAAAACGGCAACACCCATTCCGACAATGTTGAATGAACACAGAACAAGAATTCCGATTTTGATAATCAATGAAAATGCGATATTCTGCTTTGCAATGCTCATTGTTTTCTTTGCGATTCTAACAGCTGTACCGATTTTTGAAATTTCATCGGTCATTATGACAATATCTGCCGCTTCAATTGCCGCATCTGAGCCGAGAGCACCCATTGCGATACCTGCATCTGCACGGGCAAGTACGGGAGCATCGTTTATTCCGTCACCTGCATAAACAGTTTTACCCTTAGACTCAGCAATGATTTTTTCAATTTCATTCACCTTTTCATCGGGCATAAGGTCGCTGATAACCGTATCAATTCGCAGGGATTCCGCTGTGATTTCTGCGGCCTCTTTTATATCGCCCGTAAGCATAAATGTTTTTTTGATTCCGACTTTTTTGAGAGATTCAATACCGCTTTTCGCATCGGTTTTTATCTCGTCAGATATAATTATACTGCCTTTGAAAATTTTGTCAACAGCCACATAAACCACGGTGCCGCCCTGCTTTTTCTCATAGGTAATACCGTGCATTTCCATAAGTTTTGAGTTACCTGCGAGAATCTCTTTACCCTCTGCAACGGCCCTGACACCGTAACCTGCAATCTCCATTGAAGAAGAAATCAAGGAAACATCAATCTTTCTGCCGTATGCATTTCGTATTGACTCTGCAATCGGATGCGATGACACATTTTCGGCATAAGCCGCGGCCTCAAGTAGACTTTCTCTGCTGATATCATTGCAGAAAATCTCTCTCACCGCAAAAACACCCTTTGTGAGAGTACCCGTTTTGTCAAAGACCATATTTTCAGCCTTTGAAAGAACTTCAAGACAGTTTCCGCCCTTAACAAGAATACCTTTTTTTGCCGCACCGCCGATTCCGCCGAAAAATGCAAGAGGTACAGAAATCACAAGTGCGCAAGGGCATGAAACAACAAGGAACGACAACGCTCTGTATATAAAATCGGGAAATGTTGCACCGTCAATGACAAGTGGGGGCACAACAGCCAGAATAAGAGCACACACAAGCACCACGGGAGTATAATATTTTGCAAATTTTGTGATGAATTTTTCTGATGAAGACTTTCTTGCAGACGCAATTTCAACAAGCTCCAGAATTCTTGAAACAGTTGAATCGTCAAAACTCTTTGTGACCTGCACGGTGAGAGTTTCATTTTTATTGATGCAACCGCTGAGAATTTCATCATTCTCAGAAACTCTGCGGGGCACAGATTCACCCGTCAGCGCAGAAGTATCAACATAAGAGCTGCCTTTTATGATAATTCCGTCAAGAGGCACTCTTTCACCGGGAGCCACAATAATCGTGTCACCGATTTCAACCTCATCGGGGTCAACTTTTTCAATTTCACCGTCTGTTAAAAGATTGGCAAAGTCCGGGCAGATATTCATAACCTCGCTGATTGATTTTCTTGACTTTCTCACAGCGTAATTTTCAAACATCTCTCCTATGCGGTAAAAAAGAACAACAAAAACTGCTTCGGGATATTCCCTGATGCAGAATGCACCGATTGCCGCCACAACCATAAGAGTATTTTCATTAAAAACATTACCTTTTGAAATTCCTTTTACTGCGCTGATAACAACTTTCATTCCGCACAGCACAAATGCAAGAAGAAACATTATAAAACGCACAACTGTATGTTCTTCGGGCACAAAAAGTGAAACAACAAAAAGCACAGCACCTGCAATAAGAGGTATTACATTCTTTTTCATAATCAGATATATTCTATTTCAACATCGGGTTCGATTTTATGAACGATTTTTTCAATCTGCTCTTTTATTGAATCAATATAAGATTCCTCAGCATTAAGAATCATTTTCTCTGTAAGAAAGTTAACGGTAACACTTTCAACACCGTCAAGTTTTGCAATTTTTTCCTCAATTTTTGCCGCACAGTTTGCACAGCAGAGATCGTGAAGTTTAGCTTTGATTTTCATAATGAATCAATCCCTTTCTTTGATATGTTCAATACCCATTTCAAGAATGGTTTTTACGTGGTCATCTTTGAGTGTATAAAAAACATTTTTGCCGTCACGTCTGAATTTTACAAGACCTGAATCTTTGAGAACCTTGAGCTGATGAGAAATTGCAGATTTCGTCATTCCGAGAACTTCAGACAAATCACAGACACACATTTCTTCATTATCAAGTGCAGCCATAATACGCATACGGGTGCTGTCACTCATAACCTTGAAGAAATCGGACAATGCATAGAGCACCTCGGTGTCTTCCATAACTTCTTTTACGTGTGCAACAATATCAGTATGCACAACATCGCATTCGCACATATCGCTGTGCTGATGAATTTCCATTTTATCACCTCATACAATTGAACAGTTGAGCAATCATTCAACTGTTCAATAACATTATAGCCGGATATCCTCCGGCTGTCAATGATTATTTACTTATAAACGGTAGTTTGTCTGTTTCTTTCAGGTCAAGAGAAGTTATGATATCCTCAAAATTCTCTTTCGCAGTCTCAAGAGCTTTCACGGAATGGGAATCGCTGCCGAGATAGAATTTGCAACCGCAGTCTTTTGCAATATGATAGGGTCTGAGCATTATACTTTTCATTTCATCAGAAAATGAAAGAGTTTTCATATTAAGCTCTATTCCCACACCTCTTTCTGCACAATCGGTGAAAATATCATAAAGCTTTTTGTCGGGAAGCAGTTTTATAACCTCAGGCACATTACCTTTGAAAATGTGACCGCAGGTCAGATGCGCAATACCCGTTTTGTGCCAGGGCAGATTCATTGTCAGCAGAGCTTCAATGCGCTGAATCCACTTTTCGGCAGCTTCTTCGGGAGTGAGAAGTTTTGTCTTAACGGTATTCCCTGCAAGATGCAGATGTGTTGTGGGCACAACAACAAAATCGAAATTTTCATACCTTTCAGGACTTATACCAAGGACAAAGTTATAGTCCATATCGGTTTCCGCACCAAAGAAAAACCTGACATTTTCACTCTGCGGCAAAGGAAGTACAGATTCAAGACAGCAGAATCTCTGTCCGTCGTGCCATTCGGCTTCACTTTTTACTTTTTCATCCCACAGATGATTTGTAAGGCATATTTTTCTTAAATTATTTTTCTTTGCATATTCAAGTATCGCAAGAGGAGTCTGATTTTCATCGTGACAACAGGGCGAAACCGTTGAATGAATGTGAAAATCGTGGTCTGCAATAAATCTCATAACAATCACCACAAATACTATACCACCGCAAAGCAACAACTTCAATACCGTGCAATCAATTTATTTTATTTAGCGTCAGATGTTTCTTTCTTTTTTATCAGTAAGACCGAGAAGGTAGTCTGTTGAAACTCCGTAAAAATCTGCAAGTTTAATAAGTATATCTGTAGGGATATCTCTCTGCCCCAATTCATAATTGCTGTAAACCTGCTGAGAACAATTCAGATGTCTTGAAATTTCACTCTGCGTGATATCATTATCTTCACGCAAATCACGAATGTGTCTGTACATAACAATCACCGAAAACAGTATAAAATACCGCAAAATGCAGTATTGACTTTTACCGCATTTTGCAGTAAAATGTCGGATGTAGTCAGAATTACACGAATTTTGTAAAATTAATTATCTGCCTACACGGAGGTATAATTATGTTATGTCCAAATTGTAAAAAAGAAATTCCTGACGATTCAGCATTCTGCTCTTCCTGCGGAACAAACTTCGGTGCACCTGCACAATCTGTCAATTATGCACAGCCTGTATACACTGCTCCCCCTGCACCTGCCAAAAAGCCGATTACAAAGAAATGGTGGTTCTGGGTAATTATTGTCGTGGCTGTTATTGCTGTTATCGGTATATTCAGCGGCGATGATGATACAGACAATACTCCTGCCGGCAATGTCACAACAAGCCAGAGCGCAGATGCTGATTCAAACAATACTGCTGATACCACAACAAAAGCTCCTGAAACCACAACAAAAGGCAACCGCTATTATGTTGGCGATACAATCAATGCAAACAATGTAGAAATCACATATGTTTCAGCGGAAGAATGGTTCGGTTATGACCAGTATTTCGGACCTTCCGATGGTAACAAACTCATCAGAATCAAAATCGAAGTTGTGAACAACGGTGAAACAGATGTATATGTTTCTGTATATGATTTTGAATGTTATGCAGACAATCAGACTGCAGCAGCATATTACTATGCAGACGATGATTATTCAAGTGTTACCCTTTCAGCAGGAAGAAGCGCATCAGGTTATATTTACTTTGAAGTGCCTGAAGATGCAGAATCAATTGAAATTGAATATGAAACTGACTTCTGGACAGACGAAAAAGCAATTCTTGTTGTAGAATTATAATAATTACGGACGCTCTTCGGAGCGTCTGTTTTTTAGCTTAATTTTATTTCAATACTATTTTAAGTAAACACGTGTATATTATAATCACAGGATGACGATAATCTTCCTGTGATGCATCAGAAGGTCAGCTGTCCTGACCTTTGCAGGCGGCAAGAAAAGGACAGACAAACGGCTTCTGTCACATACTTTTTACACGGAGAATGTGGCAATAACATACAGTACACTACCTCTTAAAATGTCGAAAAGCAGTCACTCTTTGTGACTGCTTTTCGGCTTTTATTATAAACTTTACAAAACGCTTAAAACTCAGCCTGCAAGATAATCAACAACCCCCTGAGCAATGGCTGTTGCAAGATATCCCTGACCGTCAGCTGAGGTTAAAAACTCTGCATCATTCTTGTTTGTCAGATAACCGCATTCAATGAGAACAGACGGGCATTCTTCTGCTCTTGTGACCATATACGGGAAGAATTTGATTCCCATATCAACATTTTCATACTGTGAAGATTCCTTATCGGTGTAATGATATGTCCTGAATGCATTTACAAGCTGATTATGCACAGCATCTGCAAGGGGCATTGAATAACTCTTGTAATAGAAAGTGTGTGTGCCGTACCAATTCTTGTTATCGGCACCGTCTGCGTGAATACTCAGGTAAATATCGGGATTGTTTTCCCTCAGCATTGCAACTCTTTCATCAAGAAAAACTGCTTCATCTGCTTCCCTTGTCATAATGACGGTCGCACCGTAATTTCTGAGTATTTCTGCTGTTTTTTCGGCAACGGCAAAAACCACATCTTCCTCATAAACACCTGAAGCGGACATTGTGCCGGGACTGCCGTAACCGCCGTGCCCCGGGTCAATCATAATAACCGTCCCCTCAAGAGAAGAAGGCTTTTTCTTCAATGTGACAGAGATTTTTCCGTCGGCTGTCTTTTCAAAAATATATCCGCCGAAGTTGCCTTTTGTCTTAAGATTCAATCTGAGAATCATAAAATCTTCATCTGCATTGCCGTACCACTCTGCAGAAGATACAACATCACTTGCAGTGAAGCTGAAATCAGAAGCATATGCACAGTATTCTGTATCATAGAAAATTATGTCAATATATTCAGCGTCAAAAGATTCCACATTGTAGATTCTTTCAAGATAACCCGTGTAATAATCCTGAGGTGCCAACACCATTTTTACAAAAGTATCATAATTCTGAGAGAATGTAAGCTTTGTGCCCTCTGTAAAATCAACACTTTCAAGAGTTGTTGTATTATCGGGCATAACGTATCCGCCAAGAATCAGCTCTGTGCTGTCACAATGGACTTTCATTCCGTTTGTCAGATAAAGAAGCACATTGTTATCGCAGACAGTAACATTGTCAACAACACCGTATGCGCCTGCAAGCTGAGGTGTGCAGGTCGGGTCTGATGTATCATCGGGTGATGCTGATGATGTGGTTTCTGTGTAATCATCAGCGATTTTACACATATTGACTGTGCCGAGACCGTGATTGTCAAACGGTGTGATTTCTTTCTCTTCACCGCACATAACAACATCAGTTATTCCGCCGTAAACTGCACAAAAAGAAATCTGACTCTCTGTAATATCTGCATAAGCCTCGGGAAGTGCATAAGTTGTGTAATAGGAATCATAGCCGTTATTATCCTCACCTGCGGGCAGAAGCTCAAGAGGTACTGTATTTGCAACAGAAGCATAAACAGATGAACCTCTGACAGCCTTTGCCGTGATGGTAACAACAGAATCCTCAATACTTGCGGAATACTCTGTCATAACATCAACAGCTCTGACGATATTATATGTGTAATAAGCATTTTTGTGCTTTACAGACACCTTATTTTCACCTGGGGCAAGAGGCACAGACACACGGAATATACCATCATCACCTGCTACGGCAACTGTCTGCCAGCCGCCTGCTGATGTGCTGTATACAAACAGAGGGAAATTCTTGTCTGTTGTGCCTGAAAAGACAATGCTGTTATTCTCAATCTTCACATCTGTGTAAGTGAGTGCAGTATAATCAACATTATTGAAATATTCATAGTAAGAATAAAGATTTGTGGCTGTGTCGTTGTCATTATTTCTGAGTTTTACATAGTCACTCATAACACAACCCGAAAAACCGCCTGTGTTGTAAAGAAGCTTCACAATATTGTTGACTTCGTTTGACTTGGTCCAACCTTCGCCTGATTTTACAAGATCATTTCTGACAACACCGTAAACTTTCACATTGCAGGAGAAGCCGTATGCCGCCCATTGTGTGACAATCTTATCTGCACCGTTTTCTGTTGAATAATCAAACTGAACAAAACTGAAATCAACGGAATTCTGAGCAAGAATATTTTTTGCATTTTCTGTTATATCGTTTGTATAATAAAGACCGAATCTCTTACCGCTTGCAGACAGATGATCTCTTATTTCTGATACATCTGAACCTGACAAATCAGCACCGTCAACCATAACGGCATCTGCACCGTAAAGTGTAACCGCAGACAAAACAGCATTTTTCTCAGCCTTAGTATCGGTAAGATACAGTACGGTATAAAGTCCGTTTTCCTTTGCCGTTTTTACAAGATATGAAAGCACATCGAACCCTGAGGGGGAATAATTCACAGCCGCAGAATGTTTTATAACAACCGTATTGGGCAGAATCGCATCAACTTTTGTAAAAACTCTTTCAACCTGAGCCTTGAGTGCTGTTTCTGATGTGTCGGAATAATCAATATGTGCTGACGCATCAACAATGTAACCTCTCACATCATCGGGCAGAATATTTTCATCTTTCTGAAGAAATGAAAATGCAGTATTTCTGTTTGCGGCAATCTGAGAAGCAATATCTGCCGGGTCACCCGTTGTGAATTCTTCGCTGACATACGCATCATGTATCAGAAAAGCGCAAAATGCCCCTACTGCAAGCAGGAGCATTATAGCTATGGGAATAATTACTTTCTTTTTCATCAATCTGTCTTTTTCTCTCCGTTTTTGTCCTCATTGACAATTATGGTCTTCTTGGTCTTGACTTCAACCGAGTCAAAATGCTCTCTGAATCTTACGGTGAACATATTGTGCACATTACAATTCTTGCAATAGAACAATGCACGGAAAGCCTTGTTTACAAGTTTCCATTCAGTAACTTTTCTCATTCTCTTGTGGCACTCGTCACAATAACAGACCATCTGACTTCTGTCAATACGCTCATCTTTAAGATTTGTGATGTACTTTGACTTAAAAAGAAGCCTGCCGTAAAATTCATCATCACATTCAAGCACATAACCCTGAAGCGCATCTGCAATATATGATTTCTTGAAGCAGCGCAGACTCAGAAGTGAATCATCAAGCGCTCTGTGGGTTGAATACTTGCTTACATCTATACCGAAAAGTGTTGCCGCCGCAGAAAGACCTATCTGCTGAGCATTTGAAAGGTTAAGGTATTCCTGACAATATTTCTGCAAGTCCATATACTTGGTGATAAAAGGAATGCCTTCTATTCCGCAGAAACATCTCAGATTATCGAGCATTACACGAAGGTCACCGTTACCCCAGGACATAAATGTGCAATCTCTGTCATCAATCCATTTTGAAAAATCAGAAACAGCTTTTGTGAAACTTACTCCGCCGTACATATCTTCATTTGAGATATGGGTAAGATTCTTCACTCTTCCGCTGAGCTTGTTTGAAAGCTGAGAACGGATAAGCACGGAGAAAGTATCAACCACATCGAGGTCTTCATCAACCATTACTGCACCGATTTCAATAATCTCGTTGAAAAAGCTTTTGAGTTTTTTATTATATGAGTTATTCCACTCAAGATCCATTATAACATAATACATCACAAAAGCTCCTTTCAACATCAATAGATTAATAATACTATAAAGATTACGTTTTGTCAATTTCTAAAAGAAAAACGGTCAGAGGATTATTTCTTCGCCAAGTTCAAGAGAATATATAATTTTCTGTTTCACGGGTTTTTCAAGAAGCTGTTCCATTGCCACAGCATACATTTCAAGCTGACGGCAATATGCTGTTCTGAATTCATCGGGTGTTTTTGTGCGGTCAGTTTTGTAGTCAACAACCACAATTCCGTCTTCCTCTTCAAAAACAAGGTCAGCTTTACCGAGAACAAGAATTTTTTCTTCAGCAACATTCTCATTTACTGTGTTATCAATATCGCAAAGGTTTATCTGCACGGTGAAGTCCTTTTCTCTGTAAACTGCAACTGCATTCCTGATTCTGTCAAACAATGAAGACTCTGTAAAATTACGGACTTTATCGTGTCTGATAACACCTGCCTGCTCAGAAGTGAGAATCCCCTCAGAAAGCATTCTTTCACATTCTTTGCGTGAATCGGGATGTGCAAAATCAAAATTCTGCATAAAGATATGGTTTGCCGTACCTGCCTCTGCGGCACCGAGTCTGCCGTCATTCATAAAAGACGGTTTTGACTTTGCGAAATACATTTCATTGAAACGGTGTGCCTCGAAATCAGATGCAACTCTCTTGGGTCTTGCATCTGCAGGCATAACATAAGGATATTTATATTCTGCACGCTGTTTTATGTCATTTATGATTTTCTCATCGGCAAGAGCTTTTTCTTCTGCAATCTCTTCAGCATCATTATTTTCATAACTGCCCTCAAAAACAACTGACAGTCTGCTGTCTGCCCCTATATAGTCAGATTCAATTCCGAATCCGCATTCCTCAACAAGACCGCGCATATCGGGATGCTTCATAAATCCCATAAGAATCCACTTTGTATAAGTTACGGCATTTATAACCGCATAGGGAGGTATACGGGTGCAGGATGCAGAAACGATAGCACCTTTGATTTCGTTTTCGATTTTGTTTATCGTTGAAACTGCAATAAGCTTTTCTCTTGCACGGGTCATTGCAACATAAAGAATACGCAATTCTTCAGACACCGTTGCACGCTTGACAGCAAGTTTTGCCGCCATATGACCGAGTGAAGAATACTTCTGCAGTTTTTCATTATTGAGAATAACCATACCTACACCTGCAGAGGGGGAAATGACCATATCCTCTGTCGCATCGGACTTGTTTATTCTTTTTGCACAATCAGCAAGGATAACATAAGGGAATTCAAGCCCCTTTGACTTGTGAATACTTGTGATTCTTACGGCATTTGTATCTGCAGCGCCTGCATTGGCCGCACCGATTTCGGCACCGCTTTCTGCAGCTCTTGAAAGATAACGGAGGAATCCGCCTATACCTGTACCGCCTCTGCCTGCATAATCCGAGCCGAGTGAGCAGAGAAGCAGAAGATTCATTCTTCTGTTTTCACCGTCAGACATTGCGCTGACAACTGCCTGATAACCCGTTGTTTCAAGAAGCGTACGCATAAAAATATCAAA
Source organism: Acutalibacteraceae bacterium (assembly GCA_045639185.1). Lineage (GTDB taxonomy): Bacteria > Bacillota > Clostridia > Oscillospirales > Acutalibacteraceae > UBA1081. The sequence continues at coordinate 27,912 of JAZUCO010000022.1, read as the reverse complement.
GGGCAGGACAGCGGACATCTGTCTGTAAGTTGCAAGGTCAGAGAGGAGCTTTGCCGCTTTTTTGTCTGTCTCTGCGCTGATTTTAAGGCAAGAATAAAGATTCTTTTTGCGGTCACAGAGTCTGACCGCTGCAGCTTCGTCTGCTGTGTAACCGTAAAGCGGAGAAAACATAACAGACAGCATTGATACATCATCGGTAGGATTGTTTACCGCCTTGAGAAGTGAAATAAACACACCTGCTTCTGTTGTGTCAAAAAGGCTTGTCTTTTTTTCAAAAATTACTTTAATATTTCTGCGTCTGAGAGCATTTTCGTATATCTCAGCTTTACCTTTAAGGCTTCTGAGAAGAATACAGAAATCACCGTAACGCACTTTGCGTGTGCCGTCTTTTGCAGAAACTTCCGCGCCTGAAGATACTGTATCGGCAATGATATCTGCAATATATTCAGCTTCTTCTTCCACACCATCAGCCTTCAGGAATCTCAGACTTACATCAGGTGTTGTGCTCTCCTTTTCATAGCCGTCAGAATAATAAAGTGCATCTTTGGGAGTGTATTCCATTTCGCCCGCATAGTCACTCATCATATTCTTAAAGAAGAAATTAATGTTGTCCAGCACACCTTTTCTGCTTCTGAAATTCTGACCGAGGAAGATTTTTGCAGGGAATGTTTTACCGTCATAATCGACATATTCTCTGCTCTTTTTCATAAATATTTCGGGCATTGCAAGTCGGAATCTGTAAATACTCTGTTTTACGTCACCGACCATAAACATATTTGTACCGTTTTTTGAAAGCACGGTAAAAAGCATATCCTGAGCTTCGTTTGTATCCTGATATTCGTCAATAAGAATTTCATAAAATCTCTGCTCAAGCTCATAAGCAAGAGAAGTTTTTTCATATCCGTCTGCAGTTTCTTTCACAAGAAGTCTGAGTGCGGAATGCATTATATCTGAGAAAGTGTAAGTGTTACGCTCTCTTTTTTTATCGTCATAAATACGGGTGAAACTGCGCACGGCGGTCAGAAGACCTTTAATAACAGGTCTGAGAAGAGCCATATCTTCGTTGTGCTCATCTGTTGTGGCACAGAAAATCTTTTCAAGTCCTTCCATTGCCGAAGCGGCAGTTTTGTACTTATTTTCACAGGAAACTTTTGTGGGATCTGAGCCGTAACCTCTGGGTGCTGTGGGAAGAGACGGGAATTTGATACCTCTTACGCCGAGGCATATCTCATCCCAGTCTGAACCGTTTATCATTTCTTCAATATTTTCAACAAATTCCTTCTGCTCTGAAATCACGGGGTAATACTTAGGCTCCATAACTTCATGCCCGAGCACTTCACTTGCTGCATTAACAAGAAGCTCTTTTGCATAGCGGACTGTTTCAACGGCATCTTCAATAATGATTCTGCCCCAGAACGAATCTTTAAGCTCTTCTGTAACGCTGTACATTTCTTCCACTTCATCAAGCCACTTTTCGGGGAAAGGATGACTCAGAGAAAATCTGTAAAGCTCGTATACCTTTTTTGCCAGACCGCTGTCATTTTTTTCATAGGCAGTCATTGTGTTGAGCAGGTTATACATTTCAGGGTCGTTTTTGCAAAGTTCATCAAGCATCTGCGACATAGCATCGGCAACAAGGATTTTCTCCTCACCTGATTCAATGGGGGTAAAATCAGGCTCCACGCCTGCCATATGGAAATTCTCTCTCACAAGGCTTATGCAGAAAGAGTCCATTGTTGTGATTTTAGCTTCAGGCAGTTTCATTTTTATGTTTCTGTAAAAACTGTCTGAGGGTGAAGATGCAATAAGCTTGTCCACCGCTGCTGTGATTCTTACACGCATTTCAGCGGCAGCGGCATTTGTGAATGTAACAACAAGAAGCTCTGACGGTTCAACGGGATTTTCCGTATCTGTAAGGAGTTTTATGATTCTTTCAACAAGAACGGCAGTTTTGCCCGAACCTGCGGCAGCTGAAAGAAGAAGTGTTCCGCCTCTTGCGTCAATAGCATTCTGCTGGTCTTTTGTCCATTTTGTTTCAGCCATTGTTCAATTCCTCCAGTGCACTCCAGGGATCGCCTTCAAAAACTTCTCTGCAACCGTCTGTTTCTTCGTGACAGCATACAAATCTGAAATCACAATAAGTGCAGGTGTTTTTGTATGCGGAGCCGTAAATAGGCAGAGCGTGAACCTTGCCCTCGTGAAGAGACGATGCCATATCCCTTACGATTCTGTCAACGGCTTTGTGAAGACTTCTGAACTCTTCAAGATTATATATACTTCCGGTGATGACACCTTTTTTGCTGTCGTACTTGGCATCAATCATTGAGCCTGAGCCTTTGCCCTCCATACTGAAAACAACATCTTCTTCACCGAGAACAATGCCCTTCATTTTGCTCTGAGCTGTTCTTGCCGCAAGAATTTCGTTGTCATCTGCATATCTGCCGAGGCTGTTTTTACCCGACTTTGCAGAGATGTAAAGAATACCGGCAGGAATGAATTCTCCGTACTTGTCCTTACCGTTTTCAAACAGACACATAAGGTAAACAAGCATCTGGATATTAAGACCCGAAACAACATCACCGAGTCTGAAATCTTTACCGCCCGATTTATAATCGAGCACACGCAGATATGTTTTTCCCTCGTCGTCAGTCATTGTATCAACACGGTCAACAACACCGTGAAGCATAACCTTTCCGCCGTCGGGAAGTTCAATTTCATAGGGTTTTATCTGAGCATCGTTACCCACAACCAATTCAACATCACGGATAACAAAACTGCATTCATTGAAGTCGGGAGCAAGTCTCTGAAGAATCTCACAAATAACATCTTTACTTCTCTCAAGGGAGTAAAGAAGACGCTTGTCTATGCTGTCTTTTTCACCCACATACTTCTTTATATATTCATCGGTAATTTCGGAAACTGCATTTCTTCTGTCTTCGGCAGACATTCTGAAAAGCTCTTCACCGCCGTATTTACTGACAAGTTTTTCAAGCACATAATGAATCAGCAAACCATTCTGACGAGGGTCAAAAGATACCTTTTCGGCTGAAACGGCTTTAAGACCGTAACGGCAGAAATACTTGAAGGGGCATTTGTAATACTCTTCAACACGTGAAGGGCTGATATACATATTTTTACCGAAAAGCTTCTCTGCAGTTTCTTTGTCGGCAAAAGAAATCTCATTTTTCTGACTATTATTGCCGATGCTTGCAAGCATATCTCCGAATTCTGAAGACATAACATATTTTTTCACCGATTCGGAAAAGGCCGTGTTGTCATTATAATGCAGAGCGGCATTTTCAAAGGCTGATTTTCCGCTTTCTGTTTTTTCTTCGGCAGGAATAAGTGAAATATCTGTAAATGTGCATGACGGCACTATTTTCTTCACCATATAAACTATTTCCGAGGGACTTTTTTCTTCACCCGTTATACTGCCCGCCGAGTAAGAAATAAAAAGTTTTTCATCAGGTATTGTAAGAGTGCTGTATACACGGAGTCTTTCTTTGCGCATTGCGTCAATATTGCCCGTACCAAGCTCCACACCCTGAATTTTGAAGAGTTTTCTTTCATTATCGGTAAACACAAAAGACTGTGTACCTGCGGCAGGAAAAACACCGTCATTCGCACCAACTGCAAACAACACTTTTTTGCCGGAAACCCTGATTCTCTCAGCATCGCCTACCGTGATTTCATCAAGTCCGCCGGGAATGTCGCCTATATCAGAGGAATCAACCATAATTCTGAAAAGTTCAAGATAACGCACGGGAGAAACCTTTCTCTTACCCACGGTTTCAGCAAGAAGAGAAAGCACGGTCATAAACTCATCCCATGAACGCTCACATTCGTATGCAGTTTCGTTTTCAAGACTCCTTGCAAAGGCAAGAAGATTCTTGTCTGCACCCGTTTCAATAAGGAATTCATAAACAGCCTGAGTTGCCTCAAAACCGTCTGCATCAGACAGCTTTTCTTTAAGTCTGCAAACGGGAATTACAGCCTTTTTTCTGATTTCATTAAGATGTGCAAGAGTTGCTGTTGCTTCGTCATCAAATTCAACACCGAGACCGTCAGGATGCCCTGTCCAGTCACGGAGCCAACCGCTGTAATCTATCTGCCACATCATAACATAATTTTCGAGAAGTGAAATATCATCTTCACTCACGGGACTTATGTATGTCTTGAGCATACGGAGCATTGTGTCCGTTGTGAACCCCTGAGAAGCAAGAGTCAGCGCACAGAGGGCATAAACCACCACAAGCTCCTCCCCGAGACGTCTTCTTGTGTCCTCAAAAACGGGGATATCATATTTTTTCAGCGCAAAAGGAAGATAACGGTTGTACTCATCACTTCTGCTGACAATAACTATATCACGGTAGCGCAATGCATTTTCACGCACAAGCTTTTTTGCCTGCATTGCAACATATTCACACTCTTCATAAAGATTTCTTGCTGCAGCCACGGTGATTTCAGGTGCGGCATCTTCATATATTTCAGGCGCAGGTTCATAAAGCCCCTGTTCAAGATATGCAAGAGCTTCACTGCCGAGGTTGTTTTCTCTTTTAAGAATAACAGGTTCGGCCACGGCAACATTATTCTTCTTTGCAAGAGAAATAATTCTGCCCACATTTTCAACAGAATACGAAAACGCACCTGTACCCTCTGAAGTATCTTTAAGAGAATCGGCACACATTGTGATGTAAACATCGTCTGCCTGTTTCATAATGTGAGCGAGAATAAGATTCTGCTGAGCTGTAAAACCTGAGAATTCATCAAAAATGACCGTTTTGCCTGCAAAGAGATTTTTCTCACCGATAATCTCTGCAGCGGCATTTATCATATATCTGTCATCAGAGAATTTCTCTGTCAGCATTGATGAATACAAAGAAGCGATAAGCTCCATTTCCTGAGCTTTTTTAATAAGGATTCTGTTTCCTGACTCTGTTGCGGCTCTGTTCATTGCATCATAAGACACATCGCACTGAATCATCTCATCGGTAATATGAAGAATCTCCGAAACGGAAGCCTTGTTTCTTGAGCAGGAACCGAAAATATCAAGATGTTCACTCAGAGCCTCAAGAGTAAGACTCATCATTACATTTTTTGCGGCATCTGTCACAGAGGGTTTTCTGTCGGGTGCAAATTCCCCCAGAATCTTCTTTGAAAGAGAGCTGAAACTGAACACGGAAATATCAGATGCTTTTTTAGCACCCATCATTTCAATAACAGCCTTTTCACTTTCAAAGGAAAACTGCTCCGGCACAATAAGAACAACGTTTCCGTCCGCAGCATTCTCTGCAAGAATTCTGCGTACATATGTCGTCTTGCCCGTCTTTGCTCTGCCAAGAATAAGTCTTAACATTTTATCACTTCCGTTATTCAACAATAATCTATCGTACCGATAAAACCATTTTACCGCATCATATGTCCCATAAACAGGACATTATATCGGGCATATCACCCAGTTGCACAAATTTTATGTTATTGTATCTTTCAAGCAGTTTTACAAGCTCTTCAGGCGGTGAATCAGACTCCTCATTCTCATTCACAGACAACAGAATGTACCGCTTGCCCTTGTTTTCGGTTTTTGCAAAAAGCCTGAGCAGAACATAACACAAAGCTCCCAGACCGACAGTTGCAAGAAAAACAAAAACAGCCAATAAAACCGTATATAACATAAAATCACCTCATACCATTGTATGCGGTGATTATGAATCAAGTGAGTCTGTAAGCCGGGTTTTGTCATTTAAGGCAATCATCTGTCTTGGCGGCGGGTTACCCCGCAGCTCACGCCACCTTTCGGAGTTATGGCCGAGCAGACCACTCCTATCGGTGTTGCTTCGGATAGGGTTTGCAGGGCCGTGCAGTCTCCTGCACGCCGGTGAGCTCTTACCTCGCCTTTCCACCCTTACCCGTAAAACGGGCGGTATATCTCTGTTGCACTTTCCCTAAGGTCACCCTCGGCGGCCGTTAGCCGTTATCCTGCTCTGTGAAGCCCGGACTTTCCTCGTAACTTGTACGCAATTGCCCAACTCACTTGAATTTTATTTTATCACAAAAAAAACTGCTTGTCAACGATTGCAAAAACGCAATTTATATGTTAAAATAGGCAAAATATTATTTTTATTTATTAGTAAAAAAGGGTTGACCTTATGAAAGATCTTTTTTCTGTATATGCTGCATCTTTTTCGCTGACCGAAGAAGAGAATCCCGAGTTTTTCTCAATCATAAAAGAAATTTATGAAACGGAAGAATTTCAGAGTATGGCTCAGTATATCCAGCACGCAAACATCTCAAGAGTACAGCATATTCTCAGCGTTGCATATATGAGTTACACAATCACAAAACAAAAAGGTCTTGATTATGTAACCGCCACAAGAGGAGCTATGCTTCACGACCTATTTTATTACGACTGGCACGTGCCGGGAGACGGGTCTCACAGACTTCACGGATACAGACATCCCGGTTTTGCCCTTAAAAACGCAAAGGCTCTTTTCACTCTCAGCGAAAAGGAGGAAAACATTATAAAGCGCCATATGTGGCCGCTGACTCCCACCCCTCCGAAATATAAAGAGAGCTGGATAGTCTGCCTTTCAGATAAATATTGCGCTCATCAGGAATCAATGATTAAATTTTCTTCAAAAACCCGTTCAAAAATTCAATCAGTAAAAGAGGCTCAAAAATAATATGGATACCGTTATTGATTATGTATTTTACTTCTTGCTCTACAGCATAATCGGTTGGATACTCGAAACGGTCTGCTGTTCACTTTATTACAGAAAACCTATCAACAGAGGCTTTATGAAAGGTCCTTTTGTTCCCATTTACGGTGCAGGGACATTTGTATTCAGTTTTTTTCTTACGCCGTTTTACAACAAATTCGGCTACACATGGTATATCATAATTCTTGTTATTTTACTCGGCATAATCATTGCCGATGTGCTTGAATATGCCACAAGCTATGTGATGGAAAAAGTTTTCCACGCACGCTGGTGGGATTATTCAAACGAAAAATTCAATCTGCACGGCAGAATTTGCCTGAAGCACTCATTATACTGGGCAGCAGGCGCAGGTTCATTCATTTACATCATTCAGCCCTTTGTTCTGAAACACAAAGAACTCTGGGTTTCGGATAAACTCAGAAATATTCTCGTTATCATCGTCGGTACTGTTTTTGCAATTGATTATATTTCCACCGTAATTCTTGCAAAGAAGAAAAAGTTCCGCAATGCTGTAAGTGAAAATAATACAGAGGAATAAAAATTCATCAGAACATAATGTCTATCAGAACAAATTATAAACACACTCTTGTTGCAGGGTACATAAGCTTTATAACTCAGGCTATCATCAATAACTTTGCACCTCTTCTTTTTATGACATTTCAGAAAGACTGGCATATCACACTCGGTCAGCTTGCAACACTCTCAACTTACAATTTTCTTGTTCAGCTTGCGGCAGATCTTATCTCTGCCAGATATATTGATAAAATCGGTGTCAGACGAGCAGTTGTGTTTGCCCACATAAGCAGTGCACTCGGTCTTGCGGGACTCGGCATTTTTCCCTTTATCACAGCATCCCCCTATCACGGACTGTATATTGCAATCTCGCTTTATGCAATCGGCGGAGGACTTATTGAAGTTCTCGGAAGTCCCATTATAGAATCCTGCCCCACAAAAAATAAAGAAGCTCATATGAGTCTTCTTCACTCTTTCTATTGTTGGGGTCAGATGCTTGCGGTGCTCGGCTCCACGGTATTTTTCCATTTCTTCTCCGTTGCAAACTGGAAAGTAATGGCTTTTGTCTGGGCGCTGATTCCGTTATTCAATGCCTTTTATTTCAGTCAGGTGCCTATAAATGTACCCACACAGAAAGAAAAGTCAGACAGAAAATTCACCGACCTTATAAAAAACAAAACATTCTACATTCTTATGGTTATGATGCTCTGTGCAGGTTCAAGTGAACTTGCGGTTTCACAATGGGCATCTGCCTTTGCAGAGGAAAGTCTCGGCATTTCAAAAACTCAGGGTGACCTGCTGGGTCCCTGCATTTTTGCAATACTTATGGGTATTGCAAGAGTTGCATACACGAAACTCAGCAGAATTGTTATTCTTGAAAAATACATTTTATTCTGTGCCGCACTGTGCCTTGCAGGGTATCTTATTATTTCACTTTCACCCTACCCCGCTTTTTCACTTGTGGGATGCGGAATCTGCGGTTACGCAGTAGGCATTATGTGGCCAGGCACTTACAGTATTGCCGCAAAAACCTGGAAAAACCCGTCAGCATCTATGTTTGCACTCTTTGCCCTTGCAGGTGATGTGGGTTGTGCATCAGGTCCGCTTCTTGTGGGAAAAGTTTCCCAGGCATTCGGAGACAATCTCAAAACAGGTCTTTTTGCAGGGTCTGTTTTACCGCTTATAATGATTTTTGCAGTTATCATACTGCTGCGCAATATCAAAACTGACAAAGCAAAGGAGAAAAAAATATGAACATTCTCATTTATATAATTATGTGTTTTCCTGCCGTGCTGATGTCGGTTATCGGCTTTGCAATCTGCTCTGAAAAGAAAGATGCAACAATGACAAGTCACCATTTTGCAAGAAATTTCAATATCAGAAAGTATGACAAAAGAGTCAAAATGCTGTTTGTTTTCACGGGTATTCTGTTTTCCGTGGGCGGAATCATTCTTGTAAACGGCAAAATCTTTGCAGGAATTGCCGTAACACTTGCAGCGCTTATTATTTTCATTTTTTCATTCATCATTATTCAGAAAAACCATTGATACAAAACAAATCAATGTCTAATATTTTAAGGAGGGTCTGTGATGAAAAAGAATATCACACTCGACACAGGTAAAAAAGTTCTGCCGATGATTTTAATGGTAGTCGGTCTCGGACTTATGCTTTCACTCTGGATTTTAAGACTCAACATCGTTGCAGTTGTCTGCGTTGCATTCAATTGCATTATGTCTGCTGTAATCGCTCTGAGTCTCATTATCAAGAAAAAGGTTTATGCACCGATGATTCTCGGTTATGCTGCCGCAAGTCTTGGCGTTGTTGCCTACTTTGTTCTTTTCGGTGCTGACGCAGGTTTCGGAGCATTCACATCAGGTCTCGCAGGTTTCAATTCTGCTGACCATCCGCTTCTTACAGGTGAAGGCAATTTCTTCACAAGACTTCTGGGCAACATTCTTCTTGTACTTCCCTCTGCACTCTCACTCTGGGGACTTTTCTTCGTTGCAAAGAAAAACTTCACAAAAGAAGTTGCAAAGAAGGCTCTTTCAGGCGTTATGAGTGTTCTTCTTATGGGTACAAGTGTTGTTTTTGTGCTTACAATGAACCTCCGTTCAAAACCCAACACGAACAGACTCTGGGACGGTCACGATGACTATCTCGGCGGTGTTGACAAGAACGCATCAAAGGACAACCCCAACGTGCTTTTCATTATGATGGACGACCTCGGTTACGGTGACGTTTCGCTCAACGGTGCAATCTATGACACTCCAAACATCGACTCAATCGGTGAAAACGGTCTTAATCTGACAAACTTCTACTCTGCATATTCCGTCTGCTCACCTGCACGTTTTGCAGCTCTGACAGGCAGATACCCCTACCGTGGTTATGCAGATAACGTTATCTATCCCACAGTTGACACACTTTCACCCTTTGCACAGACAAGAATTTTCAACTCAATCGAAATGGGCAACAATGCAGACGGTATGCTCGGTGACGAAATCACAATGGCAGAAACATTCCAGGCTGCAGGTTATTCAACAGGTGCATTCGGCAAGTGGCATCTTGGTGACTACGGTGAATATCTTCCCACAAATCAGGGCTTTGACTACTTCTACGGAAGCCACCATGTAAACGATATGAAGCCTTTCTATCACGTAACTGAAGAAAACGGCGAATGGACAATTGCACACGGCACCGATGAACTCAAAGACCAGAGTCAGGCTACAAAGTGGATTCACGATGAAATCACAGACTGGATTACAGAAAAAGCTCAGGAAGACGCACCCTTCTTCGCATTCTATGCTTCTCCGTGGCCTCATGCACCCATTTTTGCAGGTGACGATTTCGACGGCACAACAGGTATGGGTACATATGTTGACTGCGTGACGGAATTTGACCATTACCTCGGTCAGCTTTTCAATACAATGGAAAAACTCGGCATTATGGATGATACAATCATCGTGTTTACAAGTGACAACGGCCCTGCTCTTGAAGGCTCTGTTGCAGATCTTCGTGGCGGTAAATACCTTGCATACGAAGGCGGTCAGAAAGTTCCGTTTATGATTCGTTGGGACAATGCAAACGGTGCTCTCGGTGAAATCGGCACAGAGAGAAACAATTCTGCAGTCCTTGTTGACCTTTATCCCACACTTGTTGAACTTGCAGGAATCACAGGCGGCGGTCAGAAGAATTATCTGCCCACCGACAGAACAATCGACGGTATTTCAATGGCTTCACTTCTTAAAGATGATGCTGTTATCCATACATCGGAGCATCCCATTCTTCATATGAAGAGAGAAAAGCTCAAGGCAATTCAGTACACAATGCCCACTTCGGAAGTAAAGAAGCTTTACCCCGATTACAAGAACGATGTTCTGGGTAACGAATACATCACATTCAAGTATTTTGAAAAGATTCAGAACGATAACTCTGCATTCTGGGATAAGAACAGAAAGAACTGGCTCCATATCCTGACAGATGACTATGCGGAAAACTATAACCGTACTCCCGTCTATCCCGAAATCGCTGATCAGTACAATGCAAAAATGCACGAGATTATGGACAGCTTCAAGGAAAACCGCAGAGGAATTATTGAATAATTCGTAAAAGGAGACTGAAATTGCCACCGCTTTCATTAATGATCAAGCCTGCGTCATCGCTGTGCAATCTCTCATGTGAATACTGCTTTTACCGAGACGTTTCCGAGCATCGTGAGCATCTCGGTTTCGGCATTATGGAGAAAGACACAGCGGAAATACTCATAAAAAAAGCCTTGGAATATGCTTCGGGTGAGCCTGTTGCATTCGCATTCCAGGGCGGTGAGCCGACCCTTGCAGGGCTTGACTACTTCCGTTTTTTTGTCGGTACGGTAAACGGACTCAACACAAAAAAAAGTCCCGTTTTCTACGGTATGCAGACAAACGGAACGCTTATTGACGGTGAATGGGCGGATTTTCTGTGCGACAACAAATTCCTTGTGGGACTTAGCCTTGACGGTGATTTTGAGGGCAATAAATTCCGTAAAAAACCGTCGGGACAGAACTCCTTTTACAAAATTCTCTCTGCGGCAGATATACTGCAAAAGCACAATGTTGATTTTAACATTCTTACCGTTCTGACGGGCTACTGTGCCGAAAACGGAGAAAGAATCTACAGATTTTTCCGTGACAAAGGCTTTAAGTATCTGCAGTTTATCCCTTGTCTTCGTCCTTTTGACTCCGACGAACAGAGTGAACTCTATATGACAGCCGACCAGTATGCAGATTTCCTCATCAAGGTGTTTAATCTCTATGTCAAGGACTATGTAAGACATAATTATGTCAGCATCCGTCAGTTTGATAACTGGGTAAGGCTTTTCCTCGGTCAACCCACCGAGCAATGCGGAATCAAGGGACATTGCACACATCACTATGTGTCCGAAGCAAACGGAAACATCTACCCCTGCGACTTTTACTGCACCGATGAATATTTTTTAGGCAACATAAAGACGACCGACTTCACCGCAATGGAAAAGAGTGAAACTGCGAAAAATTTCATCAGAGAAAGTCTGAAAGTGCCTGAAAAATGTAAAACCTGTGCCGTAGCGGGAATGTGCCGTGCAGGAGGTTGCAAACGTACTCAGAGAAGCGAAGATTACTGCAAAGCCTACAAGAAATTCTTCACTTCATGTCTGCCGCTTTTCAGAGTTTTTGCAAACGAAAAACCGAATAACAGATAAAAAAAATTTCTGACCCTGAGTTTAACCTCAGAGTCAGATTTTTTATTGATATTAATATTCACTAAAAGAAGGGAGATTATTTGAACCCCATTCACCTGAATTATTTATAATAATCATTGAGAATATGGTGTTTTCAATTTTTACAGATATAATCTCTGTGCATATGCCTGTATCTGTAGAGATATCATTGCCGTCATAAGTCTTACCTGCAAGTTCTGATGTGTAAGCATCATAGATTGTATATCCGATATTATATTCATCATAAACAGCTGCAATCTGTGAAATAGAAAGATCCACATATTCTTCGGCAGTATAAACATTGTTGAGTCCGTAAAGATGCTCTGCAACAAGTACAACCTGAGTCATTGTCTCATAATCCATAACAACAAGCAGACAATCTGATTTACCCTCAACGGTATATGTTGCATAATCATCAGCAGTACCTTCTGTCCAGCCGGTAAAATCCATTCTGAAGTTTGCCCATTCATTTGAGTATTCACCATTAATGAATTCTCCTTTTGAATATGTACTGAGATTTTCAACGGGAGCTTCTGTTGTTGTTTCATCAACAACTTCTTCCTCATCATCAGTATCAACAGCATCTGATGTTACAATCTCATCATCTTCATCATCGTCCACGTTTTCAACCTCTTCATAAACGTCTTCAACGGGGGCAGAAACATTAGCACCGAGAATAGAAAAAGCAACTATGCCTGCAATAAGACCGCCGATAATAAGCACGGCAAGAACGATAAGAAGAATGTGCCACCACTGAATACCGCCTTTTTTAGCAGGAGGTGTCACGGGAGCCTGATAAGGCTGCTGAGGAGCCTGCTGATACGGCTGAGGCTGATACTGAGGCTGCGGATTCTGAGGAGCCTGATCATAACCTGTGGGGGCATAGCCCTGATTTGCACCTGCGTCAACAAGCTTGTTACCGCAGGTTCTGCATATTACTTCACTGTCATCATACTGAGCTTTACAATAAGTACAGATTTTCATAAAATTACCTCTTTCTCGGTTTATTTACAAAAAAAAGTATATCACTTGAAATGCATAAATGTCAATATTGATTTTTTACTGCATTGTATTCATCATTTCAATGATGAATACAAACAGGTCTGTCTCTTCACGACCGTTGAGAGTAAGCATATCTGAAGGAATAACTGATCTGAAATCATTGATTGCCATAACATAACCGTCTGTAACACCATCAGGGTAGAATTCAAGCACTTTCAGTTCGCCTGCAACAAAATAGAAAACAAGCTCTGTTGCGCCGTCTTTATATCTGTAAAGGGTAGCCTGTTTACCGTCAAGCATTGCTGCACTCTTTTCAGTTCTTGTGAAATTATACTTTGAAAAATTAAATGTATCAGCAAGAGCAACCATTTCTGTCATATCAAGTTCACCCTCCATAAGATCAGTAAGCTCCTTGATATTCACATAATGGTTTTCGCTGTTTACAAAATATGTTTCACCGTCAAGAACAAGAATGCCCATCTGCATACCTTCAACACTCATATACAGCTCCATATTATTACCACTTATTGCAAGTTCAATAGAGCCTGCTTCATCATCTGTTGAAGACATATAATATTTGCTGTTGAGAACAGCATTGATTGCTTCATCTTCAGAAGAAAAACCTGCATCTGAGCCTGAGGGACGAGGTCTTACAGTTGAATTACCGCCTGATGAAGCTCCGTTATTTGAAGAACCGTTATTTCCGGAACCGCTGTTTGAAGAACCGTTGTTCTTTGTTGTTTCTTCCTGTGAGTCAAGAGGACTTCCGTCACTTGAAGTCATATTCTCAGTTTTTCCGGTTGTGTTTTCTTCAGCAACGGCACTCTGTTCAGCACCTGAATAACCGGAATTGCTGTCGTCTGAATCTTCATCCTCATCGTCTTCATCAGCTTCCTGAGTGACACCTTCACTGTCAACCGGGTTATTGTCGTTATTTTTTGCCGCAAAGAATACAACAGCCACAACAATACCTGCAACAACCAGCACAGACACAACAATAAGAAGAATGTGCCACCACAGAAGACCTTTCTTTTTCTCTGCAGGAGTTGCCGCAGCTTCTGCTTCAACAACTACTGCCGGTTCTGCTATAGGTTCGGGAAGCTTTTCTCCGCAGACCTGACAAAAATTAACCTGGTCAGGAAACTTTGAATTACATTGTGTACATATTTTCATTTTATTTTCCGCCTTCTCTTAATTTATTGTATAACATTTTCCCATTCGCAGATAATACCTACCGTATGCAAAGAGAAATTATCTTCTTCATCAGGGAAAGTATTGTCATTGAACATATCATTCCATTTCAATCGTGCACTGTTTCCTCTTGCAGGATTGGGAACATTCAGTATGTGAGTATAACGCTCTCTGAGCCCTCTTCTTGAACAGCTGTTGGGTTCTCCGCTGTCCCAGTTTGTGTAGGTTATTGCTTCACCTGTAACCCAACCGGTCTGAGTATCAAGACCGAGCCAGTATTGTTTCTTACCGCCCTGGTCAAGAAGACTTTCAATTGCGCTTTGTTCTTCTGCAGATGATATTGTTGCAAGATATCCGCCCTTACTTTCACAAAAAGCTTTTGCCGAGCTCCATGTCATACTTACATCAAAAATCTGATATGTATGACCGTTCCATACAATTTTATCAGTATAAGCATAATTGACAACATCATCTGTTTTGTCATTTACTCTGTCTTCTGCAAGTTTCTGTGCATGTTTTGATGAATAAGCGTAAATCACATTGCCGTTTTCGTCTGTGCGGCTGTAACAATGTATTGCCTCATCCTCATAATATCTTGCGATACAGTATGCTGCCTGACCGGGGCTGCAACCGTCTTTCATTATAAATGAAAGCAAGGTATTCACATCAGAATCGGCATCAACACCATACAAAAATCCGTCATATGAATCCCAAAATGTCACTTTTGTCAGTACCGATTTTGCAATATATTCATAATCGATATACGGATATATATCATGATCAACATCAAGTTCATCAAAACAATCAAGCACATATGTTGTACAGTTATTGTCATACAGATTATAGTTCTCTGTATAGCTTGTTATAAAATCATTATATTCATCATACTTTGAAGATTCAAGCACAATCGGAAGAGCTACTGTACAAAGTGTAGGTTCCGGATTAGTTTCTGTATATTTATGATGAGTGCCCGGGGCATCTGTATAATAGTAATAATTCGGAGTCTTTACATAGCCTGCTTTACTGCTGCCCGATGCGGCTTCAATAGAGTCAATACCGCCAAAGAATCCTGAGGTTTCAGTTTTTCCGTCTTTTGTATAACTCATCCAGGAATGTCCTGAATTACCGTTGTAAACAATTCCGCTGTCGGGTGAATCAGGAGCAGACACATGCATCGAAATTACATCTTCATCAGGATAAAAATAATTTATGTAGTCCTCATATGTCTTAAAATAATCTGCAGCATACGGTGTCAGGTCTTCATCATTCAGAAAACCGTCGTTATCGTAATCATCATCATCTTCTTCGTAAATATCACGGATAGAAACAAAGTCATCGTGAGGCTCTTCAAGAATAAGATAATCAGAAAAATGCTCAAGTGTTGCAGTCAGCACATTGCCTTCATAACTCTGATTTGAAACACGTTCAAGCATAAGTGTTTCATGGTTTACATAGTAAAGTGCATATGACTTTTCTGCATCATAAGTATCACCGCTGAGTTCAAATGAAACATTTGCAGAATTGAATTCACCATCAAGATTGAAATTCACGGCTGAGCCGAACATACCGTCAATCTTATCGGGAGCAAGTGAAGAAGCCGCAGGAATCTCACACACATCAAAAGATTTGAGCTGCTCTGCTTTCATTTCAATATCAATTGTCATATTAAGCTGAGAACCGATTGCCTGCTGACAGTTATGACTGATGACAGTCTGTGAATCATCAGTACCGATTGCATCAAAGCCGAGACGGATTTCATCGGGGTCAAGAATTCCGTCATCATCGGTATCTTCTTTTGCAGGGTCGGTGCTGTATTCTATTTCTTCTGCATCAGAAAGTCCGTCTGCATCGGTATCTGGCGCAAAAGGTGAACAATTATTCTTCTGCTCGTCGGCATTTTTCACTCCGTCAGAATCAAAGTCTTCTTCACCGTCTTTGATTCCGTTGCCATCACTGTCTGCATTATAAGGCTGTGTATATGCATATAACAGCTCAAAAAGATCAGAAAGTCCGTCATTGTCAGAATCTGTACCGTCATCTTCTCTTGAAACAACACTTATATCGTGTCTGTTATCACATTTTATACTGACAGAATCAACAACATTTTCACCGACATATGCAGAAACTGTTATTGTATTTATTCCGGGCCAGAAAATATAGTCTGTGAATTTCCAGTTTTCGGCAGAGTCTGTTTCTGTTTTTGAAACAAGCACCTCCGTCTCATCGGTTATTTCACAAACAAGCTTATCTGCAACCAGATAATCAGGATATGAACCTTCAATACTTTTGAATTCTGCTGTTGTTGTGTAAAGATCAGTTTTCTCATCATAAGAAAGTTTCTCTGTATTGATCACAAACTTTGATTTTTCAAAAACCGATTCTCCGCAAGAACAAAGCGTAATAAGAAATGTCAGCGAAAGAATTATACATAAAATCCTTTTCATATTTATCACTCCATATAATGAAAAGTTTTCTTGTTAAATTAAAGTATATAAAATCCGCCATAAATTGTCAACAAACAACTAAATATTATTAAAAAAGATATTATTTCATATACAGTATCTTTATTTCATTAACAGATTTACTTTTACGACAAATGTGGTAAAATGACAACAACACTGTTTTGTATCGGCACGGAGAAATCAGAAATGAACTTCTTGAAAGAAAGAATCATAAAAGACTGTGTTGTAAAACCCGGCAATGTTCTTAAAGTTGACAGTTTTTTTAATCATCAGGTAGATGTTGCATTACTTGAGGAAATGGGCAGAGAGTTCAGACGCCGTTTTGCAGACAAGAACATAAACAATGTACTGACAATTGAGGCATCCGGTATCGGAATTGCCGCTTTTGTTGCAAAGGAATTCGGTGTGCCGATGGCTTTTGCAAAGAAATCAAAATCTGTTAACATAGACGGTGAAATGTACATTGCTGAAGTTGAATCAATGAATGCCGAAAACGACACAGTTAATTTCAGAGAACAGTAAAATTTTATATTACATTTTATTTTGCAGTATTGATAGACGATATAAGCATTCTTCGGATTGAATAAAAAAAGACAAGTCAAAAGACTTATCTTTTTTTTTGCGAAGCAGGAGACACTCCCCTCTTGCGGTCATACTCGATACCCGCACCTTTCGGTGCTCGAGTTCGTGTTTTCTTATCTCAACCCACGAAAAAAGACACCCTTGTGGGTGTCTTTTTTCGTGGCGGAGCAGGAGAGACTCGCAGGACTTTGTCCTGCGGAATAAATCCTATTTTATGTCCGTGCTCCTCGGCCTTCGGCGAACCGTCGCACATGGACGATGAGTTCGAGTCTCTCCTTTTGCATTTTTCTTATACAACAAATAAAGACACCCTTGTGGGTGTCTTTGTTTGTGGCGGAGCAGGAGAGACTCGAACTCTCGCACCGGGGTTTAGCCGGCCTACGCCCTTAGCAGGGGCGCCTCGTCACCAACTTGAGTACTGCTCCGGGTAACGTGTTAGTTCCTATTTTTGGATAAAAAAAATGGCGGAGAGAGTGGGATTCGAACCCACGGTACCCGTAAAGGTACGACGGTTTTCAAGACCGTTCCGTTATGACCACTTCGGTATCTCTCCATAATGCTCGATAATAATAACACATCAATTCTGATTTGTCAATAGCATTTTTCAAATTTTCTTGCTTTTTTTATAAAAATATGTTAAGCTGAAAAAAATAATAATAACGGAAGGTGTTAAATATGAAAAATATTGAATGTGCAATCTACGGTGCAGGTTCACTCGGAACTGTTCTCGGTGCCTATATTACAAAAAACGGTGGTAAAATTGACCTTATAAACCGTAACAAAGCTCACATCGGTGCACTCAAAGAAAAAGGCGCTGTTATCACAGGTACAGTTGAAATGACAGTTCCCGTTAATGCTCTTACACCTGATGAAATGACAAAGAAATACGATGTTATTTTTCTTATGACAAAACAGCTTCTCAATAAAGAAGTTGTCACTTTCCTTAAAGATTATATGACAGAAACAGGTGTTATCGTCACACTTCAGAACGGCATCCCCGAACCCGGTATTGCAGAAATCATCGGTGAAGAACACACAATGGGCTGTACCGTTGAATGGGGTGCAGAGCTTACAGAACCCGGTGTATGTATTCTCACAAGTGAGCCTGACAGCCTTTCATTCCATATGGGCAAAATGAAAGGTATCACAGACGAGCAGTTCAATATGGTTAAAGATATTCTTGAACTTATGTGTCCCGTTTATGAGGAAGAAAATCTTATCGGTGCCCGTTGGTCAAAGCTTCTTATCAATGCAACATTCTCAGGTCTCGGTACTGTTGTTGGCGGTGCATTCGGTGATGTTTCAGAAAATACCGATGCAAGAAAAATTGCTGTCCGCTGTATGAAAGAATGTATCGATGTAGGTCATGCTGCAGGTGCAGAGTTCGTACCCGTTCAGGGCAAGGACATCACAAAACTTTTCTACTATACAAATCCCGTTAAACGTGCATTCGCCACACTTCTTGTTCCTATCGCAATGAAAAAGCACAGAGGCATTGTTCCCTCAATGCTTCAGGATATCAGAAACGGCAAACCCTGCGAAGTTGACGCAATCAACGGTGTTGTCTGCGAATGGGGCAGAAAATGCGGTGTTCCCACCCCCATTAATGACAGAATTGTTGAAGTTATCAAAAAGGAACAGTCAGACGAAAGAAAACCCGTCCCCTCAAACATCAGATTCTTTGACGATTTACTCTGATATAACAAAGAGAAAGCAATTAATTTTGCTTTCTCTTTTTGTTTATTTTTATTGAAACACACTAAAAAATATGCTAACATATTTTTATAATTAAAATCATTGCAACAATTTCATTTCTTTAATATTAAGCTGCTTTGTAAACATTCTTATAAAACTGTGTAATGAGGAGATTGTAAAAATGGAAACATCATTAAAAATTATTTCAGAAACCATAAATAGTGAAAATCTTGAAATTGAATATGATATTATACCCTACAACTCAGACAAAAAGCATAGCGATATAAAAAATGGACTTGATATAATAGATAGTCAATTACTTGATATTGAAGATAAACTGCTTGAATATAATTCAGAAATTGACAAACTCACAAATCATGCAGATGGCATTGATTATACTATTGCCGTTGCAAGCGGAGTTATTACCGGACTGATCGATTCCTTTTTTGTGGGAGAATTTTCTTTTGAAAATGCCCACGAATTCGGTAAAGAAAAAATTGAGAATTTTGTTGTCAAAGTGGCAAAAATGCAAGGTTTTAAGGGCAGTGACAATGATGTTCCGGGGGCAATAAAATTTTTATCAGAAAATAAAAAACACAAAAACGGCAAAAAAGGTTTTCACTTAGCATCAGATACTGTTACAAGTATTTTTGGCGGAGGCTTACAGCATCATTTAAGAGATTTTGCTCATCATCCGACTCCTGTCGGATTGGCATTTTCATTACTTACTCAAATCACAAAAAAAGCCTACGGAACAGATACATTCGGAAATTTCATAATTGTAGATATCCAAAATGAAACTTTCATAGGTGACGATATCCCTAAAAAGATATTGTATGGCTTTGTATTTTGGATATTTCATATGGTAAGTGATATGGCAGGTTCAGGAACTCTCAGTGAAGGCACAGGATTGCCGGGACCATTATTATCTCTTATAAAAGAACTGTCTGTCTTGCCGATTTTCAAAAACAAAGAAATAGCAAATATTGAATTACCCAAGCTTATTTCCAAGCTTTTTAACGGAACTTTACTTAATGTCAGATTTGATTTACGAACAGAAATCGGCATACTCCATGAAATTTCAAAACAGGCAATGCCTGTCATAATAAATGAATGCATTGTACGTGGTGCCTATTTTTTACGACGACTTGCAGCTGAATTGAGGAAAGATGACATTTCCTCTTTAACAGATTTGAAAAAAATCAACTGGCATGCTGTATTGCCGATTAAAAACAGAACCATTACAAGAATGCTCACAATTTCCTGCGGAACGTTTACAGCAATAGATATCGGAGATGCTGCAATCAGAGCCGTTATCAGTTCAGGCGGAATCAATCCGGAAACTGCAAGAAAATTCATTCTGCGTGTAAATTTTGTCGGAATCGGAAGATTTGCAATTGCTGTCGGTTCTGATATTTCTCAGGGCATAAGAAAAAATAAGCTGGAATATGAACGTATTAATCTTCAGAACCAACAACTTCATTTGCTCAATGCAAAACTTTCATATAAGCAGGCAGAAATGTGGATATCTGCAGAAAGTGCTGAGATCGCAATAAAAGAACTCTATAAAACTGCAGAAGCTTCTTTCCGCTATGCTTTTGAATCTTTTACTGAGATAGAAAACAATATGCAAAAAATTGACAATTATATTGAAATCATAGAAGATAATAATTCTGATATCAAAAATGATATGTTAGATGCATTGCTTTGGGGGTAAATAAAAAATGAATGAAAAAAATTTTTTTAATAAATACAGTCAACAGCAAACCGGCACAACAAACAATGAAGATGTTTTTTCCGAAACTATTACATCTACAGTAGAAAAAATAAATATACTCAGCGAAAAAGTAGAAGAGGCAAAAAACGCAGCAAAACAGGCAATGCAAAAAGCTGAAGAAGCAAGTCAGGCAAAAACAGGTTTCTTGCGAAATTCAAAAGCAATAAATTCTATTCAGGACAGTTTAGTAGAAATTACAAATGCTCAACAAGCTTCCACCGATGCACAGGAAGCTTCTTACAGATTTCAAGAGCAACTTGCAGAAAGCACTAAATATTTGTTCGAACTCGGTGTTTCAAACATCGCCATGAACAGAAAAGTAGTCAGAGAATTGGAACTTAAGCTGCAGGGCGCATCTGAAGAAGAATTGAATGATTTGGCAAGACAGAAATTAATAGATGTCATCAAGAAGCTGAAAGACCAAGAAGATCAGATGATAAAAACTGAACGAAATACAAAAATACTAAAGGATCATCACAATGATATCAATTCAATGAAAACAAACATTGGTTCATTGGCAGATGATGTTGATGACATTGAAAAAAATATAGATACTTTATTTACAGAAATAAATTCTATTAAAATTGCTGAGCAAAAATCAAAGCAAAGAAATTACAATAAAATATTAAAGGCTTCAAAAAACACATATCTTAAAGCTTTTTTATTAATTTTGTCTTCACTTTTAGGTATAGCAAATTTTGTCGGATTATATATTTTAAGCAAAAGAACAAAATCTGTTTTTCTGAAAATTGCTAACATTCTTTGCATAATTGTTTCAATTGCTTTTACAATAGCAGTTTCTGTTATTCCTGAAATTAATTCTGTTCTTAGCAATATATATTTTTACAGCATGGCATTGTCTGTACTGACTCCGTCCGTTTTGCTTCTTGCAAACATAAAAAATTATATATGTGCAGATATGCTTCTTGAATACTTGTCAAAATATGGTATTGATACAGATTTTATCGCACCGATTGAAAATATTCAGCCTCAACCAATCCCTTGGGTTACTCCGCAAATAAAAAAAGTTTCAAAAAAACTCTTTTCACACAAGCAATATTCAGTTCTTTTTACGCTTGATATGAAAATGCGTGAAATTGCGTAATAAAACTTTATTTATTCACAAACACATAAAAACACCAATCCGATAAGGAGAATAATTATGGGCAACAAGATTATTGTTGCAGGTGGCGGTCACGGTGGTATCACCGCAGGTATGCTTCTTGCAAAACACGGTTATGATGTAACTGTTTACGAAAAGAATACAAGAGAAAATATGGGTCACGACTGGACTGATATTTTTGACAAAAAAGGTTTCACAGCCCTCGGTCTTGATCTTCCCGACAAATCTCTCTGGAATCTCAAGCACGATATGACTTTCTACGGTCCTGCAATGGAAACAGCTCTTCATCAGAACACTCCGATTGATGAGCTTGAAATTCAGATGGAGCGCAGAGATATATACAATTATATTATAGAAAATGCAGAAAAAGCAGGTGTAAAATTTGTTTACGGCTGTGAAATTCTCGGAGCAGTTGTTTTAGGCAACAGAGTCACAGGCATAAAAACTGCTGACGGTGAATTTTATGCAGACCTTGTTATTGATGCAGCAGGTATGAACTCTCCCGTGAGAAAATCACTCCCCCATTGGCTCGGAATTCAGAACAGTTCAATCGATTATGAACAGTTCTATGTTTACAGAGCATTCTGGAACAAAACTGCAGAAGTTGACGATATAAACGCATTCAAAGTTCTTATGCTTCACGAGAACAAACTCGGCATCACCTGGGTTGCAACAGAAGAAGAGCACACAGACGTGCTTATAGGCAGATTTTTACCCTTTGATATGGCTGAAGTTGACAGAACAATGGCTTCACTTCGTAAGGATAACGACAGTATCGGCACAGAAAAGCTCCGTGGCGGTCAGTTTGTCAATATTCCCGTCCGTCAGCCCCTTGGTGTTATGGTTGCAGACGGTTATGCCGCAATCGGTGACAGCGCATTTATGACTGTACCCGTTATCGGTTCAGGTATTGCAAACAGCTTCAAAGCCGCAAGAATCCTTGCTGATACAGTTATTGCAGACAGAGACAATGCTTTCAGCGCAGAAACTCTGTGGCAGTATCAGACAGAATATTACAACAAGCTCGGCAAAGGTCTTGCTCCTCTTGCCTGCGTAAAACTTATGCTCACCCGTCTTGAGGGTAGTGAACTTGATTACATATTCAGAACAGGCATTCTCAATGCAGACGATATGACAATCGGTGCAGATTCAACAGACCTCGCATCAATGCTCGGCGGAATGAAACCTGCTGACATTAAAATCAAGCTGTCAGGTCTTATCAACAACAAAGTTGTTCTCAAAAAGGTTGTCAGAATGGGTCTTGAGCTTCTCAGAGCAACAGCAGTCACATCTGCAATGCCTAAAAAGTACGACCGCAAAGCCGTGCTCAAATGGGTAAAAGAGTATAATAAGTGCTTTAAGCACTAAACAATAATTTATCTGCGATAAATTATTGTTTAAGTAAGAAGTAATAGGTAATAGTGAATAAGTGTGGAAGGGGCTTCGCCCCTTACCCTATTATAACCGGGTGCGGGTGTCCCGCCCTAACTTCTTCACTCTTACTTCTTACCTATTACTTTAACAATAATTTAGTGGCGTAAAGCCACATAAATTATTGTTTTCCTTGACATTAATTTTTTATTCTGCTATATTTGAATTACAAAAATTTTACAGAAAAAGGTGTTAATTATGATACAATGGATTTCAGAGACATTTGGTCTTGTAGCCCGTGAAACATGGGCTGTTGAACAGCTTTTTGAATGTTTCAAAAACTTATTCACAGCAGGTTCTTTCCAGAAATTTTCAGCAATGCTCATAGCAATAAGCGAACTCTTCGGTATGCTTATGTCAGGCACACCCGTTACTCCTTTCGGCGAAGAACTTGATCTTACAGGTTACAGTATCGTTTTTGAAGATGAATTCGAAGGCGACAGCGTCAACTGGGATGTCTGGAGAAACAGATACGAAGGTCCTCACGGCATTGCAAATTATTCAAGTTCACAGACAACAGTAAAAGACGGTGCTCTTTACCTTACAGGTGAATATCTTGAAGACGGCAAATACGGTGCAGGCTGGTATGCAGGCGAAATCGCACTCAAAGAAAAATATACATACGGTTATTATGAAGCAAGATGTATTGCAAACAACGGCACAGGTTTCTGGAGCGCATTCTGGATGAGAAGCGACAATCCCTATGACCCTGCACAGTCACTCGGCGGCCCCGGCGGTGCTGAAATTGACATTCTTGAATCTCTTCACTGGGATGCAGGTCTTGACGCAAATAAGTTCACAATGCATGTAGCAGGAATTGACGGCCCCGATGACAAAGGCATTGACAGTTATCATATGCCCAACTTCTACGGCAACAACATCTACACAGAATACAACACATACGGTCTTCTCTGGACAGAAGATGAATACATTCTCTATATGAACGGCGTTGAATGTATGAGAACATCATTCGGCAATGGTGTATGCGAAGAGCCTATGGAAATTCTGCTTTCACTCTGCATCCCCGGTGACCCCAATTCAACTCTTTATAAGAATCTTCAGAAGATGGATCACGATGTCAAACAGGATTTTATTGTTGACTATGTAAGAATCTATCAGCTTGACTCTGCAAAATAAACATTTTTAACCTCTGCTTTCTGCAGAGGTTTTTTAATTATTAAGATTTTTCAAAGAACAACAAAAGAATAGACAATTTTATTGACTAATAGTTTTATCGGCTATAGAATAAAATCATAAAGCAACCGAAGGAGGTTTTTATATATGATTGAAGTCAGAAACCTGACCAAGAAATTCGGCAATTTTACCGCACTTCAGGATATTTCACTCACCGTTACGGACGGCAGTGTTTACGGTCTTGTGGGTTACAACGGTGCAGGTAAAACAACACTTCTCAAAAACATCTCAGGTATTTACCGACCCGAAAAAGGCGAAGTTCTTTTTGACGGTGAAAACATCTGGAATAACGAGAAGAAAAAAGAAGAGCTTTTCTTTATGCCCGATGACCTTTTCTTTGCACCAAATGCCACAATGAAAAAGATGGCTGACTTTTACAGCGGTTATTACAAGCATTTCAGCCGTGCAACTTTCAACAATCTTGTTGAGGTTTTCGGTCTCGACCCTAAAAAGAGAATCAACGGTTTTTCAAAGGGTATGCAAAGGCAGGCAGAAATGGTATTTGCCCTTTCAACACATCCGAGACTTCTGCTTCTTGACGAATCCTTTGACGGCATTGACCCGCAGAAACGAATTCTTATGAAAGGTCTTCTCAAAGAAGCTATCAGAGAAACGGGAATGTCTGTTATTATTTCATCACACAAACTGCAGGAGCTTGAAAACCTTTGTGACCACATCGGCATTATCAACGGCAAAAAAATCTCCGTCACCGGTGCTGTTGACGAGCTTTCTTTCGGCAGAACAAAATTCAGACTCGCATTTGCAAGAGATTTTTCTCTGGAAGAATTCGGCAATCTCAAATGCGAAAATCTTATAAAAGACGGTCAGCTTGCTATTTTTACCGTACACGGTGATACTACCGAGGCAGAAGCACTTATCGAAACTCTTGCTCCCGCAGTGACCGAAAGAATCAGCCTTTCTCTTGAAGAAATATTTATGCAGGAAATGGAGGGTACGCAGTATGACTACAACAAAATCATCAAATAAAGCATTTTTATACACATTCAGCCAAGGCTTCAAAAATATTTCTGTTGCTGTTGCAGTTGTCCTGACTTGTTTTACAGGTTTTCTTACAGCATTTCTTACCTTTGTAAAACTGTTCGGAACACAATATACTTCTGATGAATACGGAGAAATTACCGGAATTGTTGATGTAAAAAGCACTTACCATTTCATTTTCTTTGAAGAAGCAGAAATGTATCCTTTCCTGTTGCCGCTTATTGTTGCCGTTGCAGGTGTGCTTATGGCAATATGCGCATTCAGATTCATAACATCAAAGAAAATGGTGAATGTTTACTATTCTCTCGGCATAACAAGAACAAAGCTCTTCTGCGGAAAATATTTCTCAGGCGCTGTTCTTCTTTTTGCAGGCATTTTCATTCCTCTTGTGCTGACATTCATCTTCAATGTTGCCGCACTTGGCTTTTCAGCAGCAATTCTTAAAGTTTTTCTTTATTATCTGTTTACATTATATATAACATCTCTCATTTCTTTCACATTAACAGCAACAGTTTTTGCTCTGGTAGGAACAACTTTTGAAACTGCAATTTTTTCAGGCTTCCTGCTTTTCCTGCCCGACCTTTTCTTTTACAGCATTCAGATGCTTATGTCATCATACCTTTACGGCAACCCTTACGGCTCATATTTTTCATTTGCAAACACAGACACATACACCAGTTTTGCAGAATCGCTCACATCTTCACTGAGCTTCCTGAGTCCCGTTTTCTGGAGTCAGACAGAGCTTGTAAAACACAGCATTATGCTCAAAGAAAAAGCAGACGAAGCTGCACCCGTAATTTCACCCAATTTCCTCACCGTTCTGCTCTGGGTGGGAATCTGTGCGGCAATATTCGCTCTGGGCGTATTCTTCTTCAATAAGAGAAAAGCTGAAATCTGTGGCTTCATCGGTATGAACCGTTATCTTAACTCTGCAGTTTCTCTTCTTGCAGGATTCTCAGCACTTTGTATTCTCTGCACAGTTACAGACAATCTTGCAACAGGTCTTGTTGCAGGAGGGGTTGCATTCACAATAACACATCTTCTGCTTGAAATCATTGTTCTCAGAGACGGCAGAAAATTTGTCAGAGGTCTTTACAAATTACCTGCAGGACTTGTTGTTTCTTGTATTATAGTGGGTATTTTTTACACAGGTCTTTTCGGATTCTCACAGAGACTTCCCGAGGCTGAAGATATTCAGAGTGTTGCCGTAACTTACGCAGGTGACCTTACAGAATACGGACTTTTCGCTGAAAATTACTCATATAAGGACACCGACCTTTCATACAAGCGTTTTTCAGAATGCCTTGTAGGCGAATTCACAACTGAAAATGACATCAAAGCCGTGCTTGATGTTCACGAAACTATTGCAGATACAAAACCTGAAGACAGATTGCTGAAAAACAATGTTCAGTTTATCTACACACTCAAAAACGGAAGAACCGTTATGAGAGATTTCTCAGAAGTTTCATATGATGCTTACAAACAACTTCTCTGTCTTGAAGACTGCGACTTCTTTGATGCACAACTCGATAAATATTTCAAAGGCGATATAAAAGAATTCACAGATTATATTTTCTCTCAGGAAAGAGTGTTTGCCTTTGCTCAGGAAAACCTCAGAAAAACTTATGTTGCTCAGATTTACGGAAAAAATCTTGACAAGGTTTTCAATGTGAATTTCACAGAGAGCGACAAAGCAATGATTCTTGAAGCACTTTACACAGACCTTAAAAACCGCAGTGCACTGGAGAAATATTATCCCGAAAAAACTCCCGTGGGATTCATTTACTTCCCCAATGACATATCTGATGCGACAGAAGAAACAACTGCAGAAGAAATGCAGTTTTCAGCACAGTATACGGAATTTATGTATCAGTCCCCCTGGAATACCTGCTTCGGCACACATATCACAACAGATATGACAAACACTATCAAAGTGCTTGAAATCCTGGGGCTCTATGACAAAATGATTACAGATCCCGAATTCATTTCAGCAGAAGTTATAACAGCAAAAGAAGCATACGACTCAATCCATTTTGATTATTATTATGATGATTTCTATCTCGAAAATGAGTCAAGATGTTTTACAGGCTTCTATTCATCAGGCAAATCAACCGTTGAAGGCCAGGACTGGACCTATTACAGCGGTATTCTTGATGAAAAAATAGACAACACAATCATCAGGGATAAAGAAACAATCAGAAAACTTGCAGACTGCTCATTCACTCTCTATGAACAGGATTCACCCGATTCAGGTCACTTTGTATCATTCAGAACAGCAGACGGCGGCTCATATCTGAGATTTATCCCCGACGGAAAACTGCCGGAGGGGGTATAAACAATAATTTATCGGAGCTAAATTATTGTTTCAATTCGTAATTCGTAATTCGCAATGCGTAATTTCGGAACACCTTCGGTGTTGGATTTATAAAAATTGTTAAGCAAAACCTGTAGGGACCGATCCCCTGATCGGTCCGTCCGAGCTGACATCAGAC
>JAZUCO010000021.1:0-6274 GCA_045639185.1 Acutalibacteraceae bacterium | reverse complement strand
TCGGAGAGAGACTTGAGAGCTCTGTTGTTAGGACCTGTAACAGGGCGGCCTCTTCTGCCGTTGTCGATGAGGGCGTCAACAGCTTCCTGAAGCATTCTCTTTTCGTTTCTTACGATGATTTCGGGAGCACCGAGATCAAGAAGCTTTGCAAGACGGTTATTTCTGTTGATAACTCTTCTGTAAAGGTCGTTGAGGTCAGATGTTGCAAAACGTCCGCCGTCAAGCTGAACCATGGGTCTGATATCGGGGGGAATAACCGGAAGCACGTCAAGAATCATCCATTCGGGACGGTTGCCTGAAACTCTGAATGATTCAGCAACTTCAAGTCTCTTGAGAACCTTAGTTCTCTTCTGACCTGATGCATCTTCAAGTTCTGCCTTGAGTTCGTCGCAGAGTTTTTCTACGTCGATAGCTTCAAGGAGTTCCTTGATAGCTTCTGCGCCCATTGCTGCACGGAATGCTTCTGCTCCGTATTTTTCAACAACGTCGTCATATTCCTTATCGCCGATAACCTGACCTACTGTTACAGGTACGCCTTCTTCAAGAACTTCAAGAACAACGTACTTTGCAAAGTAGAGAACATTTTCAAGTTCACGGGGTGATATATCAAGGATAAGACCCATTCTTGAGGGAATACCCTTGAAATACCATATATGAGATACGGGACATGCAAGTTCAATGTGACCCATTCTCTCTCTTCTTACCTTTGACTTTGTGATTTTAACGCCGCAACGTTCACAAGTCTTGCCCTTATAACGGATTCTCTTATAGCGTCCGCAATGGCACTCCCAGTCTTTCTGGGGGCCAAAGATGCGTTCGCAGTAAAGTCCGCCTGCTTCGGGCTTGAGTGTTCTGTAATTTATTGTTTCGGGCTTTTTAACCTCACCGTATGACCATGCTCTGATGGTGTCGGGAGAAGCAAGTCCTATCTGAATGGATTCGAAGTTCAATTCATTATAGTTGCTTTCATTAAGCATCAAAGATTCCTTCTTCCTTATATAATATCGTCGTTTTGATGACTGAATTAAAATTCATCTATGTCTGTGTTGCCGCTGAGATATGAACCGAAGTCATCGGAAATATCACCGAAATCCACGTCATCATCTGAATCGAGTGTTGCTGCGCTGAAAAGGTCAGCATCAAAATCGTCTTCATCTTCAGGGATTTCTTCTGTACCGAAACCTTCTGCACCTTCAACGTCGTTAACAACTTCACCGACATCGGAAGGAACGTATTCTGAACCTTCATCATCGAAATCCTGCTTGAGATCGATTTCTTCATCGTGTTCATCAAGAACTTTGACATCAAGACAAAGTGACTGAAGTTCTTTGATAAGAACCTTGAATGATTCGGGAACGCCCGGCTTGGGAACGTTTTCACCCTTGACAATTGCTTCGTATGTCTTAACACGGCCGACAACGTCGTCAGACTTGATTGTAAGGATTTCCTGAAGTGTGTATGCTGCACCGTAAGCTTCGAGTGCCCAAACTTCCATTTCACCGAATCTCTGTCCGCCGAACTGAGCCTTACCGCCGAGAGGCTGCTGTGTAACCATTGAGTAAGGACCTGTTGAACGAGCGTGGATCTTATCATCAACAAGATGATGAAGCTTGAGGTAATACATAATACCTACTGTAACTTCATTATCAAATCTCTTGCCGGTACGTCCGTCGTAAAGAACAGTCTTGCCGTCTTCTGACATTCCTGCTTCCTTAAGACATTCAACGATATCTTCTTCGTGTGCACCGTCAAATACGGGAGTCATAATCTTCCAGCCAAGCTTCTTACAAGCGTAGCCGAGTGTAACCTCAAGAACCTGACCGATATTCATTCGGGAAGGAACACCGAGGGGGTTAAGAACGATATCAAGAGGAGTACCGTCGGGAAGGAAGGGCATATCTTCCTGAGGAAGAATTCTTGAAACAACACCCTTGTTACCGTGACGACCGGCCATCTTGTCACCGACTGAAATCTTTCTCTTCTGTGCAATGTAGCAGCGAACAACCTTGTTTACACCGGGGCTCATTTCGTCGCAATTTTCTCTTGTAAATACTTCTACGTTAACAACGATACCGTATTCACCGTGAGGCACTTTGAGAGATGTATCTCTTACTTCTCTTGCCTTTTCACCGAAAATAGCACGGAGAAGTCTTTCTTCACTTGTAAGCTCTGTTTCACCCTTGGGTGTAACCTTACCTACAAGAATATCACCTGAACGAACCTCTGCACCTACACGGATGATACCGTTTTCGTCGAGGTCTTTAAGAGCATCTTCACCAACGTTGGGAATATCTCTTGTGATTTCTTCAGCACCGAGTTTTGTATCACGTGCTTCAATTTCATATTCTTCAATATGGATTGATGTGTAAACATCATCACGGACAAGCTTTTCGTTAAGGAGAACAGCGTCTTCGTAGTTGTAACCTTCCCATGTCATAAAGCCGATGAGAGCATTCTTACCGAGAGAGATTTCACCGTCGCAAGTTGAAGGACCGTCTGCAATAACAGTATTCTTTTCAACTCTCTGACCTACTGAAACGATGGGCTTCTGGTTGATACAAGTACCCTGGTTTGAACGCATGAACTTGATAAGCTCATAAGCGTCAACCTGCTTGTCGTCTGTTGTGACAACGATTGTATCTGCGCTGACCTTTGTAACTGTACCTGCACGCTTTGCAACAACAGTAACACCTGAGTCAACAGCAGCCTTGTATTCCATACCTGTACCGACAATGGGAGAATCAGTCTTGAGAAGAGGCACTGCCTGCTTCTGCATGTTTGAACCCATGAGTGCTCGGTTTGCGTCGTCGTTTTCAAGGAAGGGAATCATAGCTGTAGCAACAGAAACAACCATCTTGGGTGAAACGTCCATATAGTCTGCTTCTGAAGCGGGGATTTCACGGAATTCGTCGCGGAAACGAACTGTAACCTTTTCGTTGAGGAAGTGACCTTCAGCGTCAAGGGGTTCGTTTGCCTGAGCAACCATGAATTCGTCTTCCACGTCTGCTGTCATATATTCAACTTCTTCAAGAACTCTGCCTGTTGCCTTGTCTACACGGCGGAAGGGAGCCTCAATGAAGCCGTACTTGTTGATTCTTGCGAAAGTAGCAAGTGAAGAGATAAGACCGATGTTGGGACCTTCGGGAGTCTCAATGGGACACATACGGCCGTAGTGTGAATAGTGAACGTCTCGAACTTCGAAACCTGCACGGTCACGGGAAAGACCGCCGGGGCCGAGAGCTGAGAGTCTTCTCTTGTGAGTAAGCTCAGCAAGAGGATTGTTCTGATCCATGAACTGTGAAAGGGGTGATGAACCGAAGAACTCTTTGATTGCTGCAACAACAGGACGGATGTTGTTAAGAGCCTGAGGAGTGATTTTTTCAGTTTCCTGAGTCTGAAGAGACATTCTCTCCTTAACAACTCTTTCCATTCTTGTGAAGCCGATTCTTACCTGATTCTGAAGAAGTTCGCCTACTGAACGGATTCTTCTGTTGCCGAGGTGGTCGATATCATCAAGAGTACCGATATCATTACCGAGACAGTTAAGGTAGTTGATAGAAGCAAGGATGTCTTCAATTACGATATGCTTCGGGATAAGAAGATCGCAATTTCTTTCAAGTGCTTCCATAACTGCATCTGCAGTGAATTCGCATTCACCGAGAACATTCATAAGTGCCTTGTAACTTACTTTTTCGTTAACACCGATTTCTTCAAGCATTTCAGATGTGATGCCTTCGGGAAGGTAAGGAAGAATGTCAACCATACCTGTTGCAACAATCTTAACTACTTTATCGCTGTCTGTCTTTACATAAGCAGTATCTACACCTGCCTGTTCAATTTCAAAAGCCTTTTCCTTTGAAATCTTCTCGCCTTCTTCAGCAAGGATTTCGCCTGTTGAAGGGTCAGCAATAGCTTCGGCAAGAACCTGATACTTAAGTCTGTCAGCAATGCCGAGCTTCTTATTATATTTGTAACGTCCTACTCTTGAAATGTCATAACGATGTTCATCAAAGAAAAGACCTGCAAGGTATGACTTAGCTGTATCGATTGTGGGGGGTTCACCGGGACGGAGCTTCTTGTAAACTTCAAGAAGAGCTTCCTCAGTGTTCTTTGTGTTGTCCTTCTCAAATGTAGCCTTGATTCTGTCATCGTAGCCGAAGAACTCATCGATATCACTATTAGTATTAAGTATATTGTTTTCAAGGAAGCAACCCATTGCTCTTACAAATGTTGTAATGCAGATCTTCCTTGTCTTATCAATTCTTACATAGAAAACGTCGTTCTGATCGGTTTCATATTCAAGCCATGCACCTCTGTTGGGAATAACAGTTGTAGCAAAGAGCTTCTTACCGGTCTTGTCTCTGGACATATCATAGTAAACACCGGGTGAACGAACAAGCTGTGAAATAATAACTCGTTCTGCGCCGTTGATAACAAATGTACCGCTTTCAGTCATCTGAGGGAAGTCACCCATATAGACTTCATTTTCTTTGACTTCACCGGTTTCCTTGTTGATAAGTCTTGCAGTAACTCTGAGAGGAGCAGCAAAAGTAGCGTCACGCTCTTTACACTCCTTAACTGTGTACTTGGGCTTGTCGTCCATTCTGTAATCGACAAAAACAAGTGACAGATTACCCGAATAATCTGTGATTTCATCGATATCTCTGAATACTTCTCTCAAGCCTTTGTCAAGGAACCATTGATAAGAATTCTTCTGCACCTCAATGAGGTTGGGCATATCCATAACCTCGTTGATTTTTGCAAAGCTCATTCTGGTTCTGCTTCCCTGCTTTACAGGTTTAACGTTAACCATGAATCATCACTCCGTTCTTTTAAATATCCCGATTTATAAGAGAGTCATATATGAAAAGCCGAAAAAACCTGAAAATTGCTTAAATTTTACTGTTGATTTTTCCGGATTTTGTGCTATAATTAGCTAAAGGCATTTTCGCGTAAAGTATAGCTATCCATTATGATACAGCTTAGTATTATATACGATATATGTCAATATGTCAACCCCATTTTTCAAACTTTTTGATTTTTTTTATCATCTTCGATATAAATATCAAAATATTTTTTTAATTTTTGTCACTAAAAGTGTTGAACATCTGAAATTGATGTAGTATAATGGCTGTTAATATATATTGTATAAAAATATATGTGAGAGGAGTTCTGAAATAATGTTTGACAACAGAGTTCTTGCTGACACATCAGCAAAATTCGCAAAAGAAGGTCTCACCTTCGACGATGTACTGCTTATCCCCGCTGAAAGTAATGTTCTGCCCGCAGATATTGATCTTCACACAAAGCTTACATCAAAAATCACACTTAACACACCCATCATGACTGCTGCTATGGACACTGTTACCGAGTCAAGAATGGCAATTGCTATTGCCCGTGAAGGCGGTATCGGCGTTATTCATAAGAATATGTCAATTGAACAGCAGAAAGAAGAAATAGACAAAGTAAAGAGAAGTGAAAACGGCGTTATCAAAGATCCGTTCTTCCTTCATCCCGATAATTATGTATATGAAGCAAATGAGCTTATGCACAACTACCGTATTTCAGGTGTACCCATCTGTGATAACGAAGGCAAGCTCATCGGTATTCTCACAAACCGTGACCTCCGCTTCATGACTGATTTCAATGTACCCATCAACGAAGTTATGACAAAAGAAAATCTTGTCACCTCTCACATAGGTACAACTCTTGCAGAAGCAAAGACAATTCTTATGAAAAATAAGATTGAAAAGCTTCCTCTCGTTGATGACAAGGGTTTCCTCAAAGGTCTTATCACAATCAAAGATATTGAAAAGGCTGTTCAGTACCCCAATTCAGCACGTGACGAAATGGGCAGACTTCTCTGTGCAGCTGCTATCGGCGTAACAGGCGACGTTCTTGAAAGAGCTGCAGCTCTTGTTGAAGCAAACGTTGACGTTCTTGTTCTCGACTCAGCTCATGGTCACTCACAGGGTATTATGAAGGCTGTTGAAAAAGTTAAGACAGCGTTCCCCAATATTTCACTTATCGCAGGTAACGTTGCAACTGCTGAAGCTACAAAGGCTCTTATTGCAGCAGGTGCAGACGCAGTTAAGGTTGGTATCGGCCCCGGTTCCATCTGTACAACACGAGTTGTTGCAGGTATCGGTGTTCCCCAGGTTACTGCAGTTTATGATGCAGCTTGCGAAGCTGCAAAGCACGGTGTACCCATCATCGCAGACGGTGGTATCAAGTACTCAGGTGAAATCGTTAAGGCTCTTGCTGCAGGTGCAAA
>JAZUCO010000020.1:0-7753 GCA_045639185.1 Acutalibacteraceae bacterium | reverse complement strand
TACGGCTACGTTTACGTTGCTCAGATCGCTATGGGTGCTGATATGAACCAGACACTCAAGGCAATCGCAGAAGCTGAAGCTTACAACGGACCTTCACTTATCATCGGCTACTCACCCTGTGAAATGCATTCAATCAAGGGCCGTATGGTTAACTGCCAGGCTGAAATGAAGGAGGCTGTGGCTTGCGGTTACTGGAATATGTTCAGATTCAATCCCGACCTCAAGGCTCAGGGCAAGAATCCCTTCATCCTTGACAGCAAAGAACCCGCAGCAGATGCTTACCGTGCATTCCTTCTCAACGAAGCTCGTTATGCATCACTCACACGTTCATTCCCCGAAAGAGCAGAAGAACTCTTCGCACAGTCAGAAAGACTTGCTATGGACAGATATGCTCACCTTGCAAAGCTCAAGGCACTCTACAGCATCGACGAATAATATTCTTAAATGCAATAAAAGGAACCCCGAGAAATCGGGGTTCTGTTTTTTTGTTTGACTCGGCAATAAGAATGTGATAATATATATTCATAAATTTTCAGAACAGAGGTAATAATTATGAAAAAAAGGATTATTTCAACTCTGATGGCATTGGTTATGATTATATCAGTTTTTGCGGTAAGCACAGTTACTGCATCTGCAGTCACCGGTGATGAAATCGTAGCTTACGCACGTCAGTTTGTCGGTTATCCTTATGTGTACGGCACAAAAGGACCTAATACATTTGACTGCTCGGGTCTTGTTTATTATGTTTTTAATCATTTCGGAATTTCTTTGCCCTGGGGCACAAGCTACTTCTGGAACAATCCCACAAAATACGGTACTGTTGTCGGAACAGGCTCCACAGCAAATGCAAAACCCGGTGATCTTATCAGCTGGAGCGGTCACATTGCGATTTATTCGGGCAACGGTTACTGCATTCAGGCTCTGAATCCGTCTTACGGTGTAACTGATAAAGTTAAAGTCAATTCTTACAGTCTTGACGGTATCAATCCCAACACAAATTACAGAGTTATCAGACTTTATGCTATTGACAACAATCCTTATTTTGATGTAAATGCAAAGGTTGACGGTGCTGCAAAGGGCACAACCGACGGTGTTGCAACATTTGACGTTTATATCAACGGTAAGCTTGTCAAGGATAATGTAACGGATTATTATGTTCAGCACGCAAAGGGCACAACATATGAAATTAAAGATATTCAGATAAAGGGTTGTTATGAGCTTGTGGGTGCATCAACTTTTTCAGGCACAATCAATGCTGCAACAGCTTGTGTTCCCGAATTCAAAACAAAGCATAATTTAATCGAAGGTGCTGTCACCACCGAGCCCACTTGTCTCGGAAAAGGCGTGAAGACAGATGCTTGTACAAACTGTTCATACACTGTGAATTCAGAAATTCCTGCTCTCGGTCACGATTACAGCGAAGTCAGAATTGATCCCACCTGCACAGAAAATGCAAAGTATGTTTCAATCTGTTCAAGATGTAATGATTCAACTGTCAGAGTAGTTGATGAAAAAGATGTATGGTCAGACTGGTCAGAAGAAAAGCCTGCTGATAATGTTGTTTCAGAAACAAAAACTCAGTATCGTTATATGCAGTATGAAACAAAGGTTACTGCAGAATCTTCACTCGACGGCTGGACTTATGTGGGCAGAAACTGGGGCGAAGGCAAACAGTCAACAGTTTCTTATGTGGAATCTTTCCCCTCAGGTTTCAGCCGGAGTCATTCACTTTATACAAAATATAATGTAAAGCCTCCCGTTTCATCTGAAAACGAAACAACAAAGGTGGTTGTGGGCAATGCTTCAACTTCAGGTTATATTTACTGGCATTGGTGTTCATCAAAGTATAACGGTAATTCACCCATAAACAGACTTATCAGCGATTGTTATGAAAGCTGGAACAATAGTTCAAACAGACCTTACGATATATTCCACGCATTTTACAGCACAGAGTACAGAGCAAAGGATTCTTCTGCAGGCGCAATCAATTTCTCAAACAGCAGTGCTTGTAATCAGACTTATTGGTGGATTTCTGCAATCCCCGTAAAGAGTGTTTCTGTTACCACTTACGAAATGATGTATGAGTATCAGAGAGAAACCGGGTGGGGCGAATGGACAGATGTTGCGCCCACAGATAACAGCGTGAAATATGAAACACGTGAGGTTTACAGATATTCTGACTCAACAGACCTTGCATCACATAAGTGGGATGAGGGCAAAAAAGACTATAATGAAACAATTTACACCTGCACAGTATGCGGTGAAACAAAATCTGTTATCGTTGAAATAAAGTATCTTCCCGGTGATGTAAATCTCGACGGAAAAGTAAATGCAATTGATGCAAGAATTATACTCAGAGTTTCTGCACAGATTGAAAAGACTGAAAATTACAATGTCCCTGAATATGTTTTTGACTTGACAGGTGACGGCAAAGTCAATGCTCTTGATGCAAGAAAAGCACTCAGAATAAGTGCTCAGCTTGAGTGATAAAATAAAAAATAACCCCATAGCAGGCTTGTTTTTCTTCAGAAAAATGTCTGTTATGGGATGTTTTTTTCTGAAATAGATTTTTCAAGATTGAATTGTGTTATAAATTTGCTGTAAATATGAATGCTCAATTAATTTTATACACATTGAGCTGAAAAATGTTGAAAAAGAAGATGTATAGTGATATAATCTTACACAGAAATGTGTACAATTTTTTTTGTAAGAATATATTGAAAAATCAGCGAATTAAAATACATAAGCGGAGGTAATTTCCGAGATGAAAAACGAATCAAATGGTTTTATGCAGAAAGCATCTGTGGCAAAGCCCTGGATGAAATTTTATCCCCCCGAAATGCAGGAGTACAACGCACCTGAAGAGACACTTCTTGAATTTATTCTCAAGAATAACACAAATCATGACCAGAATGTTGTTGAGTATTACGGCAAAACATTTACTCTTAATCAGATAATTGAGGAAACAGACAAGGTTGCTGCAGCTCTCAACGCAATGGGTGTTGAGATGGGTGATCGTATCGTTGTTTTTCTCAGAGCTGTGCCTGAGTTCATTTTTGTTCTTCTTGCAGCAGAAAAAATCGGTGCAACAATCGTTTGCCGTGACGGTGAACCTGAAGACCATTTTGAAGCAATCGCAAAAGCAAAGACAAAGGTTGTTTTTGCTCACGATTATATCACAAAGGCTGACGAAAATCTTTACTATGAGAATGAAACTCTCAAGCATATTGTTCTTGTTTCTCCCTACACTTATGCTGTAAAAGAAGAGATTCCCGATTATATTGAAGAAAGCATCAAAGCTCTTTATACTGAAAAAACAGAGTGGACAGAAAAGACACTCGGCTGGAATGCTTTCCTGGAATCAGGTGAAGGTTGTCCCGTTAATGCAGCATTCAAAAACCCCGACAGAGCACTTTACTGCTCATATACAAGCGGTTCGACAGGTCCCTCAAAGCAGGTTATCCACACAGCACGCACAATCAATGGTGTTCTCGGTCAGCTTGTTATCCCCGGCGGAATCGGTTTCAGTATGAGAGTTCTTCATACTCTTCTTCCTCCCGCACTTGTTGCTATTGTTAACTCAATTCTTCTTTTCAATATCGCATCAACAAACCTTCTTATTCTTTCAACTTATTGTGATGAGAAGGATATTGACCGTGAATTTATGCGTTACAGACCCAATCAGATGATCGCTGTTCCGATGATGGCGGAAATTCTTATGAGCAGCAAGCGTATTCCCGAAGATTATCCTATGAATGATCTGTTTGTTATCGGCGGCGGTGCAGATCCCGTTCATAACAAGTGGCTCAAAAGAATTCAGTCATTCCTTGCAGCACACGGCTCACCCGCAATTTTCTCAATGTGTTACGGTCTGAGTGAAGCAGGTTCAACAGCGACAAATCCCCATGCAAATATCAGCTTCCTCAACTGTGGTGGCGGTATTCCCATGAGAGGTACAACAATCAGTGTATTTGAACACGGCACAACAAGAGAACTTGAGTACGGTGAAATCGGTGAAGTTTGCGTTACAAGCCCCGGTGTAATGGTTGGTTACGCAACAGGTATAGATAACCTTGAAGTAATGAAGAAACACGATGACGGTCAGATCTGGGTTCACACAGGTGACTTCGGTTGCATGAATGAAGACGGTGAACTTTTTGTTTACAGCCGTGGTCTTAACCATCGTTACGGCGGAGGAATCCTTTTCACAACAGTTATGGAAAACAAGCTTGTTGAAACTTCCGGTGTTGATGACTGTTACTTCGTTATCGTTCCTGATAAAGACCATAAGGGATACTTCCTTCCTTATCTGTACATTGTTCCCGAAGAGGGACACACAGTTGCAGAGCTTGAACCGGTTGTCCGTGCAAAGCTTGAAGACTTTGAACAGCCCGTAGAAATTTTCCATTCAAATCGGAGAGAATATTTCCACTTCAAGACAAACAGAAGAATCCTTGCAGGAAAGATTCTGAACGGCGAACATTAATAAAAATGATCCCCGAAAACGGGGATCTTATTTTTTTATCTGTTTTCAAAATAACTCTTTGCATAGTCGGCAATAACGGGTGCAAGAGTCTTTATTTCAAGTCCTGATGTGTTGACGCACAGATGATAACCCTCTTTGGCGCCCCATTTTTTGTCTGACATAAAGCGCTGCTGTTTTGCTCTGTTTGCATCAATCTGCCTGATTTTTCTTTTAAGCTCGGAGTCTTTGAGGTTCTCATCCTTTGGTGCTCTTTCACGGCAACGGTCAATCTTTGACTGCATATCTGCATAAACAAAGATATTAAGCGGATTGAAATCCTCAAGAATTACGTTTGCGCATCTGCCTACGATAACACAATTGCCTTTTTCAGCAAATTCACGCAGAAGTCTGTATTGTGATGACAGAAGCTGAATTGCCTGCTGACCCGTTGCGTCAGTGTATGAAAATGTTCTGCCGTATGTTATCGGCACGTTGAAAGCATTTCTGCCTTCAAGCACACTTTCAACATAACTTTCGTCAAAATCATATTTCTCGGCAAGCTTTGAAATGATTTCACGGTCATAGTAAGAATAACCGAGTAAGTCGGCAATTCTTTTACCCAATTCTCTGCCGCCGCTGCCGAATTCACGGCTGATTGTAATAATGTTCATAAAATCTGCTCCTTTACAATCATTCTGTAATTTAATTATAATACAATGTCAGGAAAAATGTCAAATAATAATTTATCGGTATGGCGCCGCTAAATTATTGTTTCTCCTTGCAAACACTTTATTGTGGTGATATAATTAAAAGATGAAACGGAGATGTATTTATGAAACTGTATGATTTGTTTTCACAAAGGGTTCCGACTCTCTCATTTGAAGTTTTTCCACCCAAAACAAGCGGAAATTATGAAAATGTAAAATATGCAACAGCAGAAATTGCAAAACTTAAACCTGATTTTATGTCTGTAACCTGCGGTGCAGGCGGTAAAACAGATGTATATACTGCAGATATTGCCGCATCTCTCAGCAGAGATTACGGTGTGACTTCAATTGCGCATATGACCTGTGTGGGTACATCAAAGGCGGATGCGGAAAAGAGAATCAGAGAGCTTGAAACACTCGGAATTGAAAATATTCTTGCCCTCAGAGGTGATATTCCTGACGGTTTTGATATAAACTCCTGCGATTTCAGACACGCAAGTGAACTGATTTCTTTTGTGAAGAGTATATCTGATATCTGTGTAGGCGGTGCCTGCTATCCCGAATGTCACCCCGAATCTGCAAACATAAATGAAGACATTCTTCATATAAAAGAAAAAGTTGATGCAGGTTGTGATTTCCTCACTACTCAGATGTTTTTTGACAACAATATTTTTTATAAATATCTCTGTAAACTCCGTGATGCAGGGGTGAATGTGCCTGTTATTGCAGGTATTATGCCCGTTACAAATAAACTGCAGATAGACAGAATCTGCAAGCTTTCCGGCACTTATCTTCCCTCAAGATTCATCAATATTGTTGACCGTTTCGGTGATGACCCCGATGCAATGAAGCAGGCAGGTATAATTTATGCAACAGAGCAGATAATTGACCTTCTCGCAAATGGTGTAAATGCAATTCACGTTTACTCAATGAACAAACCCGATGTGGCTGAAAAAATTCAGTCAAATCTTTCATACATCATCCCTAAAAAGGAAGTCTGAAATGAATATTCTTGAAAAAATAAGAAGCGGTTTTACTTTTTTTGACGGCGGAACGGGAACTGTTCTGCAAAAAAAAGGTCTTCAGGCAGGTGAATTGCCCGAAGAATGGAATATTACACATCGTGAAGAGATTATTGACCTGCATTTGTCATATCTGAATGCGGGCAGTAACATCATAAACACCAATACTTTCGGAGCAAATATTCTTAAATTCCAAAGGGTACATCTTGAAGAAATTATAACTGCCGCAATTGAAAATGCTCTTGAGGCAAAAAGAAGAAGCGGAAGAGAAGATGTGTGGATCGCTCTTGATATAGGTCCTTCTGGTAAACTTCTCAAACCCTACGGCACACTTGATTTTGAAGAGGCAGTTGCCGTGTTTGCAGAAACTGTCAGAATAGGTGCTGACAAGGGTGTTGATCTTATCAATATTGAAACAATGACAGACAGTTACGAAACAAAGGCTGCTGTGCTTGCGGCTAAGGAAAACTGCAATCTTCCCGTTTTTGCAACAAATGTCTATGATAAAAACGGCAAGCTTATGACGGGTGCGTCACCAAAGGCAATGGTGTCTGTTCTTGAAGGTCTCGGTGTGTCTGCTGTTGGTCTCAACTGCTCACTCGGACCGGGGGAAATGAAGAGTATTGCCCGTGATATATGCGAAACAGCATCTGTGCCCGTTATTGTAAAACCCAATGCGGGACTTCCTGAAACTGTTGACGGCAAGACCGTTTACAATGTTTCTCCCTTTGATTTTGCTGCTGAAATGGCTGAAATTGCAGATTGCGGTGCTGTTATCCTCGGTGGTTGCTGCGGCACAGATCCCGACTACATAAGGGCTCTTGCAGAGGTTGTGAAAGATAAAGAAGCAAAGGAAATTACAGAAAAGGGTACAACCCTTGTTTCTTCATATACACACGCTGTTGAAATCGGTAAAAAGCCCGTTATCATTGGTGAAAGAATCAATCCCACGGGCAAAAAACTGTTCAAGGAAGCTCTCAGAAACAATGATATTGCGTAC
Source organism: Acutalibacteraceae bacterium (assembly GCA_045639185.1). Lineage (GTDB taxonomy): Bacteria > Bacillota > Clostridia > Oscillospirales > Acutalibacteraceae > UBA1081. The sequence goes on along the minus strand of JAZUCO010000020.1, from coordinate 559 downwards.
ATTCTCAATGAAGGTTTTGAGCAGCAGGATAAAAAATGCCATATTCTCGATGTCAATGTGGGACTTCCTGAAATTGACGAAAAAAAGATGCTTACAGATGTTGTCTGTGAGCTTCAGTCAGTAATTGACCTGCCGCTTCAGATTGATACATCAGATATTGATGCGATGGAGTCTGCAATGCGTCGTTACAACGGCAAGCCGATGATAAATTCCGTTAACGGCAAAGCCGAAAGTATGGAAAAAATCTTTCCCCTTGTAAAAAAATACGGTGGCGTTGTTGTAGGTCTGACTCTTGATGAAAACGGCATTCCCGAAACAGCAGAGGGCAGAGTAGCTGTTGCAGAAAAGATATATGCCGAGGCTGAAAAATACGGAATCGGCAAAAAAGATATTATCATTGACCCGTTGACACTTACTGTCAGCACGGGTGCGGACAATGCAAAAATCACTCTGGATGCTGTCAGAGGTATAAAAGCTCTTGGCGGTAACACAGTGCTTGGTGTTTCAAATATTTCTTTCGGTCTGCCCGAAAGACAGAATATAAACTCTGTTTTCTATA
>JAZUCO010000019.1:0-9415 GCA_045639185.1 Acutalibacteraceae bacterium | reverse complement strand
AGAAATGCTTATAAGAACTGCTCCCGATGCTGTTCTTAATCCGAAAAAAACTCTTGCAGACTATGATATAAACGACGGTGTCGGATTTATGTTAATTTAGGAGAAGTGTATGGATACAAATACAGTTCATATTTTGCAATCTTGTATAGATGACTGTGATCGTCTGATCAGAGATGCGGAAAACGACAAGGAACGATGCAATAATTGTATGGGTGGCGAGTTATTGAAGGTCTATTTGCAGGCATCAGATGCAGCAATAAGCAAAATAAAAAAAATTAAAAACCAGTTATATGATTTACAACTTGAAGAAAAACTCAAGGAGTAAATAAATATAAAAATGAACTTTTAGGAGGAAAAAACAAATGGCAGTAAACACATTGAACATTATCAGCAGTTCAGAAGCCGAGGCATGGAAAAAGGAAGTTATGCAGCTTAATGAAGAAACTTACAATCTTCTTCAGGATGTAGGTTCAGCTCTTCAGGAAGTGCGTGAAGATGCAGACAGCACAATTGTAGACGAAATCTACAAGTACGGCAGCCAGATTCTTTCAAACACAAACAGCATTCTTGACGGTATGAACCAGCTTGTTTCTCTCGTTACAAATGTTCTTTCAAAGATTAACGAAGTTCTTGATGCAGGTAAGGGTATCGTTAAAGGCGCTATTAAAGCAATCGCAGGTCTTTCTTAATTCTTTAATATAATGTTTGGAGGTATAAATTATGGCACAGGCAACATTTAAAATTTCTAAAGGTGCGTATGAGGCTAAGATATTAAAACTTGAAAACTGTCTTAATGCTCTCGATACAAAAATAAATCAGTATGAGACATTAAGAAACAATATGGATAAGTTTATTTCTGAGGGTGATGATAACTACAACAATCTCAGAGTTAATGTCGAAACAAACATCAAAACAGTCAGAAAAGCTCGTGAAATGACTGACGCAAGTATCAAGATGCTTCAGGAAACATTGCAGCAGGCTGATGAATTCGGCGAACAGTTCAAAACAGCTATCGCAGAATCCGGCGAATTGGCAATGAACACTCTTAAGGGTGCTGTTGAAGCTATGAAGTTAATCGATTGATCATGCAGGGCGAATACGTAGTAAATATTCCGAAATTGCGTGAGCAGTCAGACAGATTTATGACTGAAAAAATTATTGCAAATCGTTTGTCGTCATCATTGAAGACAGTACAGAGAAATGCAGATCCTGAAAAACAATCAGTTTATAAAAAACTTATAAGACAGGTTGATGACTTAGCACTTTTTTATTCTGATATGAGTAAGGCTGCTGCAACAACAGCAAATGATGTTGCTGATGTATTATCTAAAATCGCGACCGACCTTGAAGATAATGCAATACATAACATTCAGAAATTTAATTTGGATGATTGATAATAAACCACCTTGATATCTTTTGGTATTAAGGTGGTTTATTTTGAGATTGGTAAACAATAATTTAGCGAAGCAGAAATTAATTGATATATCGTAGGGGCGATGATTCATCGCCCGGCACGAATGTGCATTTTCCGAAGGAAAATAAAACGGCAGAGCCGTGATTGTTCGCTTTGCTCACAATCGGGCGTTGGATCAACGCCCCTACAAGCTCGATTTTAATTTCTTCAAACATTTCCGCTAAATTATTGTTTATGGTTGAATAATATTTTTTATTATGTTATAATGATAAAAAATTTCATAAGAGGGTAGTCAAATGTCTAAAAATGCAACACTTGTAGTTATGGCGGCAGGAATGGGCAGTCGTTTCGGCGGTCTTAAACAGATGGAACCCATTTCAGAAGACGGCAGAGTGCTTCTTGATTTTTCTGCTTACGATGCAAAAAGAGCAGGTTTCAATAAAATTGTTTTTGTTATAAAAGAAGCTATCGCAGAGGATTTTATTTCTCTTGTGGGCAAAAGAATAGAAAAAATTATAGATGTTGAATATGTTTATCAGGAGCTTTACAAGCTTCCCGAAGGTTTTGTTTGTCCCGAAACAAGAGAAAAACCCTGGGGCACAGCTCACGCAATTCTTTGCTGTAAAGATGCTGTAAAAGAGCCTTTTGCGGTTGTAAATGCAGACGACTACTACGGCAGAAACGCATTCGGCAAAATCTATGAAGAGCTTACAAAAGACGATGATGACAACTACTGTATGGCTGCATTCCGTCTTAAGAACACTCTTACAGAAAACGGCACTGTTGCAAGAGGTGTCTGCGTAGTTAAAGACGGTTGTCTTGAAAGCGTTACAGAGAGAACAAAAATCAACAACGAATGTCAGTTTACAGAAGATGACGGTGCAACATGGACTCAACTTGCAGACGATACTCTCGTTTCAATGAATCTCTGGGGCTTTAAGCCTGATATCTTTGATTATATCGAAAAGGGCTTTGTTGAATTCCTTGAAACAAATCTCAATGAGCCTAAAAAGGAATATTATCTTCCTCTTATTGTTACAGAACTTATTGAAAGCGGAACAAAGCGTGTAAAGGTGCTTGCAGCTGAGGATAAGTGGTACGGTGTTACATATAAGGAAGACAAACCTCAGGTTGTTGAAGCAATCGGCAAAATGATTGCAGACGGTCTTTACGACTGATATTGACATTAAATTTTTAATATGATATCATACTGAATCGGATGAATAATTCATCCGATTTTTTATGTAAGAGGAAATAATAAAATGAAAGATAAAAAATTAACTGCCCCTGAAAATAAAATGGGTGTTGTATCAACGGGAAAACTGCTTTTCTCAATGGCTGTTCCTATGATGCTTTCAATGCTTGTTCAGGCATTCTACAATATTGTTGACAGCGTATTTGTTTCGAAAATAAGTGAAAATGCGCTTACTGCTGTTTCACTTGCTTTCCCTTTGCAGAATCTTATGATTGCATTCGGTGCAGGTACAGCAGTCGGTATCAATGCTCTTCTTTCAAAAGCTCTTGGTGCTAAGAAACAGGACGAGGCAGACAGAACTGCAAACGTGGGTATTTTTATGTCACTCTGCTGCGGTGTGCTGTTTGCGCTTATCGGTATTTTCCTCACAAAGCCGTTCTTTATGATTCAGACCAACAATGCAGAAATTATTCAGTACGGTACTGATTATGCATCAATCTGTCTTGGCTTGTCTGTTGGTATTTTCTCTCAGTTCTGTTTTGAAAGACTTCTTCAGTCAACAGGCAGAACAATTCACGCCACAATCACTCAGCTTATCGGTGCTGTAATTAACATAATTCTTGACCCTATTCTTATTTTCGGCAAATTCGGAATGCCTGCAATGGGTGTCAAGGGTGCTGCTGTTGCAACTGTAACAGGTCAGATTATTGCTGCAATCGTTGCTGTTATTATGAATGTTAAATTTAACCCTGATGTTCATATAAAGCTTAAAGAAATCCGTTGGCACACTCCAACAGTAAAGGGTATTTACAAGGTTGGTTTCCCTTCAATCATAATGCAGTCAATCGGCTCAATTATGACTTTCGGTCTCAACAGTATACTTATGGGATTCAATGAAACTGCAGCGGCAGTTTTTGGTGCGTATTTCAAACTTCAGAGCTTTATATTTATGCCTATTTTCGGTCTTAACAACGGAATGGTGCCTATTATTGCATTCAACTACGGCGCAAAGAAGCCTGACAGAGTAAAAAGCACAATAAAGCTTACTATTATTTCGGCTGTCGGCATTATGCTTGCAGGTCTTGCAGTGTTTGAAACAATGCCTCAGGTTCTTTTGTCGTTGTTTGAAGCATCAGAAGAGATGATGCAGATTGGTGTGCCTGCTCTGAGAATTATTGCACTTCATTTCTGCCTTGCGGGATTCTGTATCATTGCAGGTTCTGTATGTCAGGCAATCGGTAATCCGTTTTACAGCCTTATTGTTTCGGTCTGCCGTCAGCTTGTTGTACTTCTTCCTGTGGCCTGGCTTCTGTCTCTTTCGGGAAATCTTACTCTTGTCTGGTTTGCATTCCCCATTGCAGAAGTGTGTTCACTTACACTCAGCGCAATTTTCCTTGGCAAAACAATGAAAAAAGCAAACAGAGTAATGAAATCAGAAACCTGATTTTTACATATTTTCAGTCTTTGCAAATGCAAAGGCTGATTTTTTTTGCAATTTTTTTGAATTCAAGGGTTAAGTTTCGGATTTACGGAAAATAATAATACAAGATATACTCAGGAGGTAAACTTATGAAAAAATTTATATCATTGGTCTTGTCATTTGCTTTAGTGTTTGCGCTTTCCGCTTGCGATAAAAAAGAGCAGTCAGACAGCGGCAATGCAAAAACGGGTGAAATCGCAGTTTTTTATTACACATACAGCGACACATATATTTCATCTGTGCGTGCGGCACTTGACAAAGAATTGAAAGATGCCGGGCTTAAGTTTCAGAATTATGATTCCAACAGTAATCAGACAACCCAGACTGAGCAGGTGCAGACAGCCATTGCAAAAGGCTCATCATTTCTTGTGGTGAATATTGTGGATACAGGCTCTGATGATGCGGCAAAGAATATTGTGAATCTTGCAAAGGCAAAGGGGATACCTGTTGTTTTCTTCAACCGCTCTGTAAATGAGTCGGTTATAAAGAGCTATGACAAGTGCATTATGGTTGGTACCGATTACGAAATGGCAGGTCATATGCAAGGTGAAATGATAGGTAATTATCTTGTAAAAAATTATGATGCTGTTGATCTTAACGGTGACGGAAAAATAAGCTATGTTATGTTCAAAGGGCAGGAGGGTAACCTTGAAGCCATTGCAAGAACGCAGTTTGCGGTTGAAGATGCAAACAAGGTGCTTAAAGAGAACAACAAGCCAGAGCTTGTGTTTTATGATGAGGCAAACAGCAATAAATACCTTGTAGATCAGGACGGCAATTGGTCTTCTGCAGCAGCAACAAACTATATGGGTACGATTCTTGCAAAATACAGCGAGTCTTCAAAAAATATGGTTGAACTCGTGATTGCAAATAATGATGAAATGGCGTTGGGTGCCGTGGCATCTTTGCAGGCTGCCGGTTATAACAAAGAGGGCGGAAAAATAATTCCCGTTTTCGGTGTTGATGCAACAGATGCTGCGAAGTCAAAAATTGAACAGGGTGTTATGACAGGCACTATTAAACAGGATGCAGAGGGGATGGCTGCGGCAATTGTTGATGTTGCAAAAAATTATCGTGACGGTAAAAATCCCTTTGACGGTATTGATGAAGATAATGTGGTCGGTGACTGGAGAATCAATATCCCTTATGAAAAATATACGGGGAAACAATAATTTATCGAGGTACCCCCGATAAATTAAATTGGCAATCGGAAATTCGCAATTTGCAATTTCGGAAAGGGCTTCGCCCTTTAACTCATTTTATAATCAAACCTGTTTATTTCGTCAGTGTAGGGACCGATCCCCTGATCGGTCCGTAAAGTCTGATGTCAGCTCGGGACGGAACGATGTAGGCATCGTTCCCTACAAGGTTGGCTGAAACAATTTTATAAATCCAACACCGAAGGTGTTCCGAAATTACGCATTGCGAATTACGAATTACGAATTGAAACAATAATTTATCGAACCACGATAAATTATTGTTTATAGGTGACTTATGAACAAAAAAGATAATCAGAAAAAATCTGTTCTTCTCAGAATGGAAAATATGTGTAAGTCTTTTCCCGGTGTGAGGGCGCTTGATAATGTATCGCTCATCGTGAAATCAGGCACCGTGCACGCACTCATGGGGGAAAACGGTGCAGGAAAGTCAACTCTGATGAAATGCCTTTTCGGTGTTTATTCGGCAGACAGCGGAAAAGTTTTTCTTGAGGGCAGACAAGTGAATTTCAGAAATTCAAAAGAAGCTCTTGAAAACGGTGTTGCAATGGTACATCAGGAGCTTAATCAGGCTTTGAAAAGAAGTGTGAATGACAATATGTGGCTTGGCAGATTTCCTACTGTTTCAAAATATCTTCCGTTCACTAGTGAACGGAAAATGCACAATGCGACAAAGGGAATTTTTGACAGACTCGGTCTTTCCGTTGACCCGTCGATGATAATGGCAAAAATGCCCGTTTCTCAGCGTCAGATGGTTGAAATCGCAAAGGCTGTTTCCTATAACGCAAAGGTTATTGTTTTTGATGAGCCGACATCTTCACTTACCGAAAAAGAGGTTGAAAGACTTTTTGATATCATAAATATGCTTCGTGAACAAGGCTGCGGAATAATTTATATCTCTCATAAAATGGAAGAGATTCTTAAAATTTCAGACGAAGTCACCGTTATGCGTGACGGTAAGCACATTGCAACAAAATCTGCAAAAGAGCTGACTGTTGATGAAATTATAAAGCTTATGGTGGGCAGAGAGCTTACAAACAGATATCCAGGGCGCAATCACAATCTTGGTGAAGAGTGGCTGAGAGTGGAAAACCTTACTGCTGAATACGCAAAACTGGAGGATGTTTCGTTTTCTGCCAGAAAGGGTGAGATTCTCGGTATTGCAGGGCTTGACGGCTCAGGCAGAACCGAACTTCTTGAGAATCTTTTCGGAATCTCTGCAAGACGAGGCGGAAAAATTTTTCTTGGCGGCAAACAGGTGTACAACAGAAATGCAAGGGAATCTATAAAAAACGGTTTTGCGCTTCTTACTGAAGAACGACGAGCAACGGGTATATTCGGAATTCTTGATATCACCGAAAACACAACTGTTTCCAGTCTCGATGAATACAGAAGCGGTCCGTTTCTCAGCAAAAAGAAAATGAGAGACAGTACAAAGTGGTCAATAGACGCAATGCGGATAAAAACTCCGTCTCAGGCAACTAAGATCCGTACTCTTTCGGGCGGAAATCAGCAGAAAGTCATTCTCGGCAGATGGCTTCTGACAAATCCTGATGTGCTTCTTCTTGATGAGCCAACAAGAGGCATAGATGTGGGTGCAAAATATGAAATTTATCAGCTTATTCTCGACCTTGCATCAAAAGGAAAGACTGTTATTATGGTTTCTTCGGAAATGCCTGAGCTTCTCGGTGTGTGCGACCGCATCATTGTGATGTCGGGCGGCAGAAAAGCAGGGGAAGTTGACGCAAAAACAGCAACGCAGGAGGAAATTATGACCCTCGCTGCGAAATATGTGTGAACAATAATTTATCGCTGTGCGATAAATTATTGTTTAAGGAGTGAGTTTATGTCAGATAATTCTTTGATGCCGCAGGGCAAGTTTTCGGTTTTTCGTCAACTGCCGGGCAAAGATAAAAAAAGAATAATTACAGATGCATTATTCAACAATGCGATGTACATTATAATTGCGGTTGCAATAATTTTTATAACCGTTAGAGTGCCTGCATTTCTGTCGCTTTCTTCAGTTGTGAACATTATTTCTCTTACCGCATCAAAACTTCCTATTGCTTTGGGAATCGCAGGGTGTATTGTGCTTACGGGCACAGATATTTCTGCAGGCCGTGCCGTGGGCCTTACCGCCTGTGTTGCGGCATCACTTCTGCAGATGACGGGTTATCCCAATAAGATGTTTCCCGACCTTGATGTTATGCCTTTGTGGGCAGTTTTTCTGATTGTTGTGGCAATCGGTGCCGTTGTGGGGTTTGTAAACGGCTTTTTTGTGGCAAAATTCAAGCTTCATCCGTTTATAGTTACACTTTCAACTCAGCTTATTATTTTCGGTATTGTGCTTATGTACCTGATGATAGGTACAAACAACGGACAGACTCTTTCAGGGCTTGATGAGAGTTATACTGATTTTGTAAGAGGTACACTTTTCACTATTGACGGTGTTGCGGTGCCGAGATATATTCTTTATTCGCTTGTTATCACGGTTATAATGTGGGTAATATGGAATAAAACAAAATTCGGCAAGAATATGTTTGCCGTCGGCTCAAATGAAGAGGCGGCAAATGTTTCGGGTGTGAATGTTTTTCTTACAATTGTGTCTGTTTTTGTGCTGGCAGGTGTGATGTATGCAATCACCGGCTTTATTGAGGGTGCAAGAATAGCTTCAAGCTCGGCAAGTACAGGAATAAATTATGAAAGCGATGCAATTGCAGCCTGCGTTATCGGCGGAGTGTCATTCGTTGGCGGTACGGGTAAGATAAGCGGTGTTGTTATTGGTGTTTTTCTGCTTCAGATTATTTTTGTTGGACTCAATTTCCTGTCTGTTTCTGCAAATATGCTTTATATTATCAAAGGTGCAATCATTCTTGCGGCTTGCGCTGTTGATATGAGAAAATATCTTGCGAGGAAGTAATATGAAAAACGGCGGACTTTATAAAAATGTGACAATGAGCCTGAAAACGGCAAATATAATGGTTCTGTGTGCCATAGGTGTGCTTGTTTTCTGTTTTGTTTTTGCCGTGAGCACTGCAGACAAAGAAACAGGCACCGAAGCTGAATATAGTACTGAAATTTATGACCGTGCAGAGTAATCTGTGCGGTTTTTTGGCAAAATCCTTGACAAAATTTTCATAAAACACTATTATATTATTAATTAAAGAGAGGTGCTTTTTATGAAAAAGTTTTTAAGCATTGTTATGGCTGTGATTATGGTTATGTCTTCAGTATCAGTTATGGCTTTTGCTGCTGATGAAGATGACCTTAAAATCGCAATTGCCTCTGATCTTCATTACAATGTTCCGTCAGAAGAGCTCGAGGGAAATCCCGATCAGCCTATGGAAATTGACGATCCTATTTATTGGTACGCAAACAGACGTGCTTCAATGGATGAAGAAAGCGGATTTATTATTGATGAATTTCTCCGTCAGTGCGCTGAGGATGACTCAATCGAATATGTTCTCATTCCCGGTGACCTTGCAGACAACGGCAGAGTTGTGCTTCAGGAACATCTTGATGTTGCTGCTAAGTTCAGAGCTTTTGAAGAAGCAACAGGTAAAGATGTTTTTGTTATCAACGGCAATCACGATGCTTCACTCAACAATGATGACACAACTTTTGAAGACTTTATGAATATCTATGCTGATTTCGGTTATGACAAGGCTATTGACAGACTCCAGGGTACTTGTTCATACACAGCAGACCTCGGCACAAAGTACAGACTTATTGCTCTTGACTCCTGCCACGCAAACTACTCAACAGAAGACGGTATGACAACAGAAAGAGTTAATTGGGTTGTTGATATGGCTGAAAAGGCTGCTGATGAAGGCAGATATCCCATTCTTATGATGCATCACAATCTTCTTGACCATCTTCCCATGCAGAGAATCGTGAGCAGAAACTTTATTATAAGAAATCACACAATAACTGCCGGCAAATTTGCAAATGCAGGTATCAGAGTTGTTTTCTCAGGTCATGAACATTGCAGTGACGGTGCTGTTTATACAAGTGCTGCAGGCAATACAATTTATGACTTCGCAACAACTGCACTTACAATGTATCCTCTGCAGTACAGAGTTTTTACATTCAATGATGATGTTATTGAT
>JAZUCO010000018.1:0-11296 GCA_045639185.1 Acutalibacteraceae bacterium | reverse complement strand
TTTATAGATGAACAGGGTATCCGTGACAGGGTTATGTTCCATACATCAGACGAACCTGCAAAGGAACACTATTTCAAATATAAGAAATCTGCAAAAATTATGAATGAGCTTTTCGGTGAGTTCAAGAGCATTGATGCTTTGTCATCGTTTATATTCTTCAAGAACGGTCTTGTTAAGAATCCCGTTCCCTGCATCAATGATATTGAAGATTTTGCAGGAAAGGTGCCTGAACTCTGGACATATTATTGCTGTTATCCTCATAAGGACAATATGCCCAACCGTTTTATCGCTATGCCTTCACTCAGAAACAGAATTCTCGGCTTCATTATGTATAAGTATGATGTAAAGGGCTTCCTTAACTGGGGTCTCAACTTCTACAATACACAGTATTCAAAAGAGCACATCAATCCCTTTGAAGTTACAGACGCAGGCGGAAAGTTCCCCGCAGGTGACTCATTTGTACTTTATCCCGCAGCCGACGGCACAGCTTATGCTTCACTGCGTTTCAAAGTTTTCTACGATGCAATTCAGGACTATGAAGCACTCAGACTCCTTGAAAAGAAAATCGGCAGAGAAGCAACAATCGAACTTCTTGAAAAAGGTCTTGACAAGCCACTCGACAACAAGACATATCCCCATTCTGAAAAGTGGCTTATTGAGAAGAGAAACGAAATCAATGCAATGCTGTAATATTTAAGGTGATTTTATGTTGTTGACAAATCCTTGTGTTTTTGCCGCAGGTGATACATATCAGATTTTTGTTCCCGTAAAGAATGAATCTGTAATGTGGATTAAAATCGGTGAAAAATGTTATTATGATGAATCAAATGGTGTTCTTCGTTCACTTTCAAGAGTGCACAGAATAACCGTGCCTATGAAAGCTCTTGATGAATCAAAAAAATACACTGTTTTTAATCAGGAAATCAAAGGCAGAAGAAAACCATATTTCAATAAAATGAAACCCGTGCAGGAGTATTCATATAATTTCAGACCCGTTGAGGGTGATGAAGTCAGATGTTACCATATTGCAGACACTCATAACAGAGTTGATGAGCCGATAAAAGCGGCAGAGGTTTTCGGCAAAATTGATTTTCTTATTCTCAACGGTGATGTGCCTAATGACTGCGGAAAAATAAAGTATTTCAACAGTATTTATGAAATCGTCGGCAGAATCACCGGCGGTAATATTCCTGCAGTTTTTGTAAGAGGTAATCATGATATCAGAGGCAGTTATGCTGAGATTTTCGGTGATTACATCCCCACAATAAACGGCAATACTTTCTTCACATTCAGAGTAGGCAACATCTGGGGGCTAGCTCTTGACTGCGGTGAAGACAAACCCGATTCACATCCTGAATACGGAGATACAATCTGTTGTCACTCATTCCGTGAAAGAGAAACAGAGTTTATTGAAAAGGTTGCAGACTGCCCTTGTCATAAGGATGAAACAATAATGAAAAAACTTCTTGTTGCGCACAATCCTTTTACAATGCGTTATCCCGAGCCTTTCAATATTGAAGAAGAGATGTATACATACTGGGCAAAGGTTATAAAAGAAAAAATCAGACCCGACCTTATGATATGCGGTCATCTTCACAAAACGGGTGTGCATCCCGTGGGCGGTAAGCTTGATGCATTCGGTCAGCCCTGTACAATGATTGTAGGCTCAAGACCGGATGGAAATTATTACAAAGGCGTCGGTTATGTATTCAGAAAAGACTCAACTGATGTTATCTTCACCGACTCTGACGGTAATAAAGAAGAAACTCAGACTGTAAATTAAAAACGGCATAAAATAAGCTGCAGACCATAAGGTTTGCAGCTTTTATTTTTAATATTCAATTTGTGTGAAATCTGTGATATCAACTATTCTTGCTTTTATTTCACCGAGGATTTTTATGTTGGCTGTTATGTCAATATTCATTGTCATATTTACAGATTCAACATTCAGATTATCGGGGTTATAAACAAGTGTAACTGTGCAATCGGTATAGTTGAAATCAATTTTATTCAGCGCAAGTTCTGAAACAGCTGTTATTGATTCAAGTGCATCGTAAGTATCAAAAACTGAGTTCGTGATGCTTGATGATGTTTCTGCACCTGCAGAAAGAATCGGAGGATTCAGTTCATCTTTAAGAGTCATCACGATTTTGTAATTTCCGTCATCCAGCACTTCGCAATATGCATTTTTGATTGCTGTTGTGTCTGTAAGAATGCATCCGTATGAAGATTCGGGGAGTGGAAGATGCTGAGAATTTCCCGCATCATAAACGATATTTTCTGAAGCTGTTTTTGAAGTTACGTATCTTTCAATTATCGGCAGAACAAAATCAGCCACAGCACCGAGATTCTGATATTCTTTGGGAAGATTCTGATATCTTGAAAATGTAAAAGCAGGTGAATCTGTTTTGAGCTTATTCATAACAGTTGTGTATTCTGTAAGAATCTTATCATATGTGAGAAGTTCACGGTCTGTTTTTATTGTTCTCTTGTTTCCGTCAACATCAAGAACAGACATTTCTGTTGTTCCTTTTCCCTCTTTTATCTCTTCGCCCTGCGCATCGGTTATTGTTTCTCTGCCTGAAAATACATCATTTTTAACAAGCACAACAAAAAGGCTGATTGTCAGAGTCACAAAAACAACAAGAAGGGAAATGAGAATAATCATTTTATTTTTGTTGCTGTTTGTTTTGTTTTTTGCAGGTGAAAGAACGGGAGGAGTCTGAATAACCTGAGGTTTTTCAATAACAGGCACAACTTTAGTTTCCTGCTTGACTTCATTTACAAATTCAACACCGCATATTTTACAGAAACGTGAATCTTCATCTATCACACTTTTACAATTTGGACAAATCATCAGAATTCCTCCATTAACATATCACCGAAAAATGTTCCGAATGTTGTTTCTGCGTAACCTTTGAGTGTAAGGTGGTCTGCAGGTACAGATGTTGAATAATAATCAATTGCCATCTGTGTAACAGGATTGCCTTTACCGTCAAACTGTTCTATCTGGATTATTGTTCCGTCCTGAATAAAGAATTTGAACTGCTGCTCATCGGTTTTATAGAAATAGCAGACACCGGGATTGTTGTTTATTGTTACATCGTAAACGCTGTCAAGGTGATTCTGCATATCATTAGTTGTTGCAAATTCAAAATTGAAGAAATCTGCTTCAAGACCCATAAAGCTCATAAGAGCATCACTGAGAACAACATACTGACGAAGAGCAGGTCTTTTGAAATAGACAACACCGTCAAGACGCATCATTGCAATTTCAAAACCGTCAAGGTTACCCATTGCTTCAACATCGTTTCCGTCGCAGGAAATTGTGAAAGCATCTCCCGGGCCGTTTTTGTCATACATTGCGCCTTTGATATAGAATTTCTTTTCAAAGAAAGCTTTTATCTGTTCTTCAGCCTGAGAAGTCTGCTGAGTGTTTGCTGTGGGAAGTTCTTCCTGTGATGAAGAATTTGTTGTAGGTTCAACAATATTATTGGGGCTGTAGCTTCCTACATAATTGTTAAGCATTGTTGTTGCTTCTGCGAGAATCTCGTCACGCCAGCTGATATATTCTTCATCTGTGTTCATTTCTGCATAATAATCATCTATATTATATCCGCCTTCATCTGAAGAAAGTTCTTCACCTGCAGGGGGAGTTGTCTTATCGCCTTTAACAGCATAAAAAACAATGCCTGCAATAAGTGCAACAGAGAGAACACAGATAACGATGATAAAAGGAATTTTTGCTTTGGGGTTTTCTTCAGAGCCTTTTACAACTGTTAATTCGTCTGTATCAAAAGATACTTCATCAAATTCAAATTCGCTCTCGATGATATCATCGGGCTGATTGTTCATTTCATTTTCGGGAATATTTTTATTTTCATCCATTTTCTGTTCCTCCGTTACATAAGTGATGATAAGAAAGATATCATATTTGTCTTTGAATAACCTTGAAATGTGAGCATACCGTCAGGGATTTCTGCTGTAAACTCGTCAGCTATAAGAATATTCTGAGCTGTACCCTCATTATCAAACAAAGACATCTGCAGAATGTTTTCTTCATCGGCAATGAATTCAATATGACATTTTTCGTTTTTGTAAATGTAGCATACTGTTTCATTTTCATTGAAGACAGCTTTTTTCACGGCTGTGGGATTCTCTGAATCAATACCGTTTGAATTGAATGAGAATTTAAGAGTTGTTGCGTCAATTCCCACCATCTTCTGAAAGGATGCTGTAAGCTGAGTGAATTTCTTTGTGTCGGGATTGAGCATATAAGTTTTTGAATCAGACTGCATAATTGAAATATCTTTGCCGTCAAGTTCAGAGTAAATCTGAAAATCGTTGCCGAGCATTGCAATTTCCATTGGAGTTTTTTCTCCGCCTGCAATCATTTCACCGTCAAAATAATATGTACCTGCCAGAAATGATGAGATTATGCTGATTACTTTTTCAGAAGCAATAGCATCTTCCTGAGTCACAACAGTTGTTTTTTCGAGATAAGCATCTGCATTGACAGATGGAGCTTTCGGTTTTGCAGGTGCTGCTGAAAACTGAGGTTTTGTGATTTCGGGTTTGACTGCTGACTGTGCCGAAAAGAACAATGAATGCTCGAGAAGTGCATCTTCAAGCTCTTCGTTGAGTCCTTCAAAAGAAACGTCAAAATCTTCCGTAAATGTTACGGGCAAGGGAGGCTCTTTTTTTACCTCTGAATCGTTCTTTTCGGGGATAAGCTCTTTTTGCACAAAAGGCTCTGCTTCAACTGTCTTTTTCTTTTTGCTTATGATAACAAAAATGATAACGGCAGCTATAACAACAGCCGCAACTATTATGATTAATTTTTCCATTGTTTTTCTTCTTTCTTTTTATGAAAATACTGCTGATAACAATACTACTTTATTATATAATATCATAAATATATATGCAATTCAACATCAAATTAGTACCAAACATACGTTGATATCGTTGACAAAAAATAACTGCAATGATATAATTAAAAATTGAACAAATATGTATTAATATCGATTTATCAGATTAAGAGGGTAGTTATGGGAGTTTTCAGATCAGTTGCAACCGTATTGACTGAATTATGGCAGAATAAAGTCAGACTTTTCAGACTTGCAAGATATGAACTTAAAAATCAGCACGGAGGAACTTTTTTCGGATTCCTCTGGAATTTCCTGAGTCCTGCACTTCAGGTGCTTGTTTATTGGTTTGTTTTCTCGGTAGGTCTCAGAAGAGGTAACGATATTCAGGGTGTTCCTTATATCGTGTGGCTTGTTATCGGTATCATCGTCTGGTATTACATAAATCAGGCAATGCTCGGTGCCGACAATTCAATCATCAGCTTTGTTGATGTTCTCAAACGAATGAAATTCCCGTTGTCAATTGTTCCCGTGAAAACTGTTGCTTCAAACTTCATTACTCACGTTTGTTCACTTGTGATTGTTTTTGTGGTTGTGCTCATTTCAGGCAGCTCATTCAGCACAAGTATATGGCTTCTGCCTTACTACATTTTTGCAACAACAGTTTTTATTTCCTCTTACGCTCTTATTTCTTCTTCAATAAACGTTTTATTCAGAGATTTTCATAACTTTTCAAATACAGCACTCAGATTCTTATTTTTTGTTTCACCCGTAATGTGGCAGCCTGCAAAAGATGATGCTTTTCTTAATATTTTTATGAAAATCAATCCTTTTGCATATATTCTCAACGGTTACCGTGACACTATTCTTTACGGTTGGAATTTTGCAGAGAATCTTGAAACAGGTCTCATTTTCTGGGCAATCACAATCGCGATGTTTATTACAGGTTGTGTTATGCATATGAGACTCAGACACAAGTTTATAGATTTGCTGTAAGGAGGTTGTACAATGAGTGAAAATCAGATAATTACCGCACCCGAAACAGAAAATGTTGTAGTATGCAAAAATATTGTCAAAGACTATCCGTTGTATTCCTCTGCTGCATCAAAAATCAAGGGGCTTCTGCTTCAGAAAAGCGAAACAAAAACATTCAGAGCACTTGATGATATCAGCATCACCATGAAAAAAGGTGAGTGTATGGGACTTATAGGTCTCAACGGAAGCGGAAAATCCACCCTTGCAAGTATCATCACCGGCATCACAACACCCACATCGGGTACAGTTGATGTCAAGGGCGAAGTAAGTATGCTCTGTGCAAGGTCAGGTATGCGCTCACAGCTTTCGGGCATTGATAATATAAGATTCAAGTGTCTGCTTATGGGTTATACGGATAAGCAGATAAATGAACTTGAAAAAGAAATAGTAGAATTTGCAGATATCGGTATTCACATCAACCAGCCGGTAAAAACATACTCAAGCGGTATGCGTTCAAGACTCGGTTTTGCAATTGCAGTACACATTGACCCTGATATTCTCATTATCGACGAAGCTCTTTCTGTAGGTGACTCAAGCTTTACAGACAAGTGTCTCAAAAAAGTTGATGAATTCAAAGCAAAAGGCAAGACAATTGTGTTTGTAAGTCACGCTGTTTCTGCAATGACAAGTTTCTGCGACAGAATTGCATGGCTCCATTACGGAAAGATGGTCGGTGAAGGTCTGCCTGATGATATAATCAGACCCTATTGTGAATTTGCCCGAGATTTCAATTCAAAAATCGGCAAAGACCAGAAAAAGCTTGTTCCCGATATTGAAGAATACAGAAAAAGATGCGGAATGTAACAGGTGAATGTTATGAACGATGAACTTATAAAACTCAGAGCCGAATACGAAGAACTTCAGAAACGGAATCAGGCTCTTACAGAAGAAAACACAAGACTTGTAGGCATTATTGAAGAATGCCACAGCGAGCTGAATGAACAGATAACAGTGCTTACAGCTGTAAAAGTTGAAATGCGTCGTTATGAAGTACAGCTCAATACCCTTAAATCAGAAAATGCGGATCTGAAAAACAAATTCGCAAAACTGGAAAATAATCCTATCGGAAGAATTTTATTTAAGCTTTACAGAAATCTCAGAGAGATTAAGCACAGAATAAAGGGATGAGCAGAGTATGGATATAAGAACAGTTGACAAACAACTGAAAAAATTGAAAAAGCAGAAGGCTGTTCTTGCACGTGTTCTTGCAGAATACGGTATCGACTGCAACACAATAGCCTCAGATAAATTCAGAACCGATTGCAACGAGCTTAAAAAACTGAAAGTTGCAGCTGTTATGGACCCCTTTACTGTGGGTAACTTCAGAAGTGAATGTGAACTTTTTGAAATAACTTCAGATGATTGGTTCAATCAGCTTGAAGAATGCAAACCTGATTTGTTTTTCCTTGAATCAACATGGCACGGCAAAAACGATTCATGGTTCAAAAAAGTTTCAACGGGCAGTAAAGAACTTTATGAAATGACATCTTACTGTCACGAAAAGGGTATTCCCGTTATTTTCTGGAATAAAGAAGACCCTGTGCACACAGATGTGTTTATGGCAGCAGCATCCTGCGCTGACCTTGTTTTTACAACAGACTATGACTGCATTGAAAGATACATAAGAACTCTTCAGCACACAAATGTGTATTATCTTTCTTTCTCTGCACAGCCCGTTGTTCATAATCCCCTTGAAATTCACAACAGAAAAGATAAATTCTGCTATGCGGGTACATATTTCCACCGCTACAAAGAGCGTTCAAGAGTTTTTGACGCTTTTGCAGATGCAATTGAAAAGCGTAACGGAATGGAGATTTATGACCGTAACTACGGTTCGGGAAATCTGCAGTATGCATTTCCTGCACGCTATAACAAGATGATTATGGGTAAGCTTGAGCCTGAAGATATTCATATAGCTTACAAAGGATATAATTACGGCATCAACACCTGTACCGTAAGCCAGTCTCAGACAATGTTTGCAAGACGAGGTTATGAGCTTCTGGCATCAAACACGGTTACTGTAGGTAACTATTCACTCGGTGTAAAAAATATTCTCGGTGACCTTGCAATTTCAACCGATAATGCAGATGAAATGATTGCTCAGCTCGACAGATTCTGTGCAACACCCGAAATGTACAGAAAATACCGTCTTGCAGGTCTCAGAGAAGTTATGAAGAATCACCTTTGCGAAGACAGACTCGGCTATATTGCCCACAAAGTTTTCGGCAAAGATATGAAAAAGCAGATGCCCTGTATAACAGTTGTTTCCTATGCATCAACAGTCGAAGAAAAGGCGAGAGTCACAGCGGCATTTGAAAGACAGACTTATGACAAGAAGACGCTTGTATTTACAGATGCTGAAAATGTTTCTGTTTCAGACGGTTTTGTTGCAGCATTCTCACCCGATGATTATTACGGTGAAAATTATCTTACAGACCTCATTCTTTCAGTAAGATACAGTGATGCAGAGGGCTTCGGTAAGCTCCATTATTACACAAAAGATTCAGACGGTTATACACTCAACGGCACAGAGGGGACATACAAACCCTGCGACAAGCTTTTCAGCACACGCGCTGTTGTGAAAGCCGATAAAATTTCAGATATAAAAGCTTTCGCAGAGGGAATTGAACTTTCGGGTAATTTCCTTGCGGTTGATGAATTCAACTATTGCAAAAACTGTACAGATGAAAAATGCGAAAAGGTTGATGACCTTGTAATTGAAGACAAGGGCATTCCTCTTGAAACAATTGAGCTTGCCATTGCAAAGGTAAAAGAAAAAGCGATGGAAACAGACATCGTAAGCATTTCATCAAAAGAGATGCAGGAATCTGTAAGCAATAAAATGAAATCTGTTGAAACAAGCTATCTTGCAGGTAAATTCAAAGTGCTTTCAACTTTGTCTGAGGGCGACAGCGAATATATTATGTTCAGACAGCGTTTTGACGTGGCAGATTTTGATGACACGGGCAAGGTAAGTGTTGCTTTTTACGGCACGGGCGACCTTGCGGCAAGAGGATTCTGTATTTTCTACAATGCAGCAGGTGAAAAAATAAGCTCCGTCGGAGGAGTGTGCAACAGAGTTATGAATGTTCAGCTTCCCGAAGGTGCAAAAACATTCTCTCTGGCAATAAAAGTAACAGGTGAAGGACTTCGTGAATTCACACAGACAGTTGTCAGCGGCAATCTTGACGGTGGCACGGCAACACCTCTTCTCACAAAGAGTGATACACTTGTTATTTCAGATTACTATCCCTCTTACGATGCGCTTTATAACCATATGTTTGTGCACAAACGTAATCTTCTTTATCTTGCAAAGGGTAAGAAGACAGACACAATGTGTATCAATATGCGTGATGAGGCAGGCAGCAGAGAGTTTGATAATATCTGTGTCACAAACGGCAGTTCCGACCTTATTGCAAGTGCAATAAAATCAGGAATGATAAAGACTGTCTGTGTTCATTTCCTTAATCAGTATATCTGGAATGCTCTCAAAGAACATCTTGATAAGATAAATCTTGTTATCTGGAGTCACGGCAGTGATATTCAGCTCTGGCACAGAAGAAAATATAACTACATCACAGAAGAGCAGATTGAAAAAGCAAAAAAATCATCTGAAAAGAGAGAAAAACTCTGGAAAGAGGTTTTTGAATATTCAGAAAATCACAATATTCACTTTGTTTATGTTTCAGAATTTTTCAAAAAGCAGATTGAAGAAGATTACGGTGTGAATCTTGATGGCAGATGCTCCATAATTCACAACTGCATCGATACAGAGCTGTTTTCTTATGAGAAGAAATCTCCCGAACAGAGATTCAGAATAATGTCCGTAAAATCATTCAGTTCTCTGACTTATGCAAATGATATAACTCAGAAAGCCATTGAAATTCTCAGCGGTGAGCCTGAATTTTCACAGATGACTTTTGATTTATACGGTGACGGAGAAAGATTTGAAGAAGATACTGCAAATCTTAAAAAATTCTCAAACGTAAATCTTCACAGAGGTTTCCTTACACAGCCTCAGATTGCTGCTCTTCACAAAACTCACGGTATTTACATTGCAACAACAAGAATGGATACTCAGGGTGTTTCAAGAGATGAAGCAATGTCTTCAGGACTTGTGCCCGTGGCAAACGCTGTTGCGGCAATTCCCGAATTTGTGGATGAAAATTGCGGAATTTTAGCTCCTGCAGAAGACGCAAAGGCAGTTGCTGAGGGAATTCTGAAACTTGTCAGAAATCCTGAGTTATTTGTGCAGATGAGTGAAAATGCGGCAAAAAAGGTGAGAAGCCTTTCTTCTGAAAAACTTACAATTGATAAAGAAATATCTTTGACAGAATCGAGGAATAAAAAATGATTAATATTATCGGTCTCGGCTACATCGGTCTTCCCACAGCGCTGATGTTTGCTTCACACGGAGTTGAAGTTGTGGGTACAGACTACAACAAGGAGCTTGTTGCAACTCTCAATGCAGGCAGAACAACATTTGAAGAAGCAGGTCTTGATGATCTTTTCAATGATGCTGTAAATTGCGGCATAAAGTTTTCAACAGAATATCAGTCAACAGATATGTACATTGTTGCAGTGCCCACACCCTATGACAAGGAGTCAAAAAGAATTGATGCTTGTTATGTTGTTGCTGCAGTTAAGCAGGTTATGGCAGTCTGCCCCAAGGGTGCAACAGTTGTTATTGAATCAACAGTTTCTCCCGGCACAATTGACAGATATGTTCGTCCCGTAATTGAGAAAAACGGCTTTGTTATCGGTGAAGATATCAATCTTGTTCACGCACCTGAAAGAATCATTCCCGGCAATATGGTTTATGAGCTTCTTCACAACTCAAGAACAATCGGTGCAGACGACAAAGCTATCGGTGAAAAGGTAAAAGAGCTTTATGCTTCATTCTGTCAGGGTGAAATTGTTGTTACAGATATCAGAACTGCAGAAATGACAAAGGTTGTTGAAAATACATTCAGAGATATCAACATTGCTTTTGCAAACGAACTTGTAAAAATCTGCAGAAGCGATGATATGGATGTTTATGAAATCATCAGAATTGCAAACAAACATCCCAGAGTAAACATTCTTTCACCCGGTCCCGGTGTAGGCGGACATTGTATTTCCGTTGACCCTTGGTTCCTTGTAGGTGACTATCCCACATACTCAAACCTTATCAAGCAGGCAAGACTTATAAATGACTCAATGCCCGATTTTGTGCTTGAAAGAATTTATAACATTATGAAAGAAAACGGCATCAAGGAGGTTGCAAAGGTCGGTTTCTACGGTCTTACATACAAAGAAAATGTTGACGATGTCCGTGAAAGCCCCACTCTTCAGATGCTTGAGAGTATGGAAAGACACCTTGCGCACGGTGTAAAGGTTTATGACCCCTTCATCAA
>JAZUCO010000017.1:0-3937 GCA_045639185.1 Acutalibacteraceae bacterium | reverse complement strand
TGCAGGCGGTATCGGCGGTAAGAGAGAATACATGAAATATCTTGGTGCAGGTCTTGATGCTTCAGGCGAAAAAGTCAAGAAGGCATTCATGGGCGGTACAATGGCTGCTACTCCCATTTCTTGTGTTGCAGGTTACTACACACTCGAAGCTATCGATAAGCAGAACGCTTGTCAGTACGCAGGTCAGATGGGTGACAGACTCACAAAGGGTCTTCAGGAACTCATCAAGAAGTACAATCTTCCCTTCGTTGCATTCAACCAGGGTTCAGTATGTCATCTTGAAACTGTTGGTACAATGCACTTCTGTGTTGACTGGGCAAAACCCTGGACAATTCCCGGTGTTCTTTCAGCTACAAGCGAAAGAAAGAAGGAAATGCAGTACATGGGCGCAGCATATATGGCAGAAGGTCTCGTAACTCTTGCAGGTTCAAGACTTTACACATCAGCTGCATACACACCCGAACTCATTGACGAAGCTCTCAGAAGATTCGACAAGGTATTCGCAAACGTAGCTCTTAAGCAGTACTAATATATAAAGAGGTGCCCGAATGGACATTTTAGAAGCTAAATCAGAAGTTGTCAAAGCAGGTCTGAAAGTTGTAGAATCAGGTCTTATTGCTCGTACATGGGGTAATATCAGCTGCAGAGTTGATGATGAGTATTTCGTCATCACTCCCAGCGGCAGAAGCTACGAATCTCTCACTCCCGAAGACATCGTTCTTGTAAAAATAGAAGACTGCTCATATGAGTCTGAAATAAAGCCTTCTTCAGAAAAAGGCATTCATGCAGCAGCATACAAAATGCGTCCTGATGTGAATTTTGTAATTCACACTCATCAGAAGAATGCATCAGCAGTAAGCTTCCTCGGTTACGATATCAATATGGTTCCGGAAGAATACAGAGCTGTAATCGGTGCAGACGTTCCCGTTGCTTCTTACGGTCTTCCCGGAACAGGCAAACTCCGCAAAGGTGTTGTTGCAGCTCTTGAACGTTCAGCATCAAAGGCTGTAATTATGTCGCATCACGGTGCTCTTTGCATCGGTGCTGATTATGATGATGCTTTTGCTGTTGCAGATACACTTGAAAAAGTATGTGAAAAGTTCCTTCTTGACAGACTTGAAGCTGCTTCAGGCAAAGTAAGCACAAGCATTGCTGCTGTTGCTGAACATATTGCTGAAATCAGCGAAGGTGCTAAGAAGCAGGCTCAGATTTTTGATGCATATACTTCAGAAAGAGAAGGTTCAACACTTGTTATGAAGCCCGTTGACGGCGGTGACAGTGTAAGAATCGACCTTACAACAGGTAACGAAGTTGCTGCTTGTGACAATTATCCCGCAAGTGCAGAGCTTCACAGAGCTGTTTATAATGCAAGAGAAGATGTAAACTGTATTATTCACTCAAAGAAGCCCGAAATCGTTGCAGCATCAATCAGAGGCGGCAAGTTCAAGCCCCTTCTTGATGACTTTGCTCAGCTTGTAGGTGTTACTCTCAAGACTGGTGAATATAATCCCTCAAACACAGTGAAGACAGCAAAGAAAGTTGTCAGAAAGCTCAAGGGCAGAAACGCTGTTCTTGTTAAGGACAACGGTGGGCTTTGTGTAGCAGGTAATATGTATGATGCGGAAGCTGTTGAAATGGTTCTCGAAAAGGAAATGAGAACTGATGCTGCAGCAAAGCTTATCGGTGATGCAAAATACATCAATCCCGTTGAAGCTTTACTTATGAGAGTTATCTATAAGACAAAGTATTCAAAGAAAACAGAAACAAATAAGTAATTTCTAATTTTCAGCTCTCCGCAAGGGGAGCTGTTTTTTTCTTCAATTGACGGATAAATTATTGTTTTTTGATTTATCGTATGCTATACTTTTTTCAGGTGATTATAATGAAAGATGTAAGAGTCTTTGTCGGTGTCAATGAGCCGAGTGTACCTGCTGAACTTGCAGGTGATAAATTTGAAATGAAAAATATGCAATCCTGCAGAATTCCGTCATTGTTAACGGTAAAAGATACTGTAATTGCTGCCTGTGATAAGGCAAATTGCGGTGCTGACTGGGGATTTATCGAAATTGCTGTCAGACAGAGTGCTGATAACGGAAAAACGTTTGATAAATTGAACACTGTGTTTACTCCACCTGCAAGAATTGCTCCGAAAAAAGATGAAGAATATACATCTGCATTTGCAATTGACCCCGTTATGGTTGAGGCTGAAGACGGAGCTGTTGTTGTAGTTTTTGATTTTTATCCTGAATGTAAAGGTCTTCATAAAGCAGATTTGCTTGAAAAATCCAACGGTTACGTTGAAATTGACGGCAAAAAGTATCTTAAACTTTATGATTCAGATAAAAATATCTTTACCGTCCGTGAAGATTGCTTTGTCTATGATTCAGATGGCAGAAAAACAGCATTTTATCTTCCTCCTATCCACTCATCGGATAATTCATATCAGACAATCGGAGATATGTATATGACAGATGGTGAACCTGAATTTATAACAGCTTGTCCGCCTCTCTTTCCTGACAATACACGTGATAAATATGTCGGAAATATTTATCTGCAACCTGCAGAAAATGATAATTTGGTGAAAACAAAAAAATATTCTGAAGATGTTTCTTATGAATGTATAGAATCATCTGCAGCACCGTTTACAGCACCTGTCACGTCGTATTTGTTCGTTATGAAGAGTTATGATAACGGTAAAAGCTGGACACAGCCTGCTGATATCACACCAATGGTGAAAACAGATGATGATGACCCGTTTTTCGGTGTAGGTCCGGGTGTAGGACTCAGACTGTCTAACGGAAGACTTCTGATTCCGGTCTATTCTGTCGGTACTGCTTTTGTTATTTACAGCGATGATAATGGTGACAGCTGGAAAAGAACCGGTTATTGTGAAAATCTTGATGAATGTCAGCTGGTTGAGTATTCTGACGGAACAATAGGCTGTTTCGGAAGACCTGCAGAGGCAGGTAATCTTGTTTATAGCATCAGCAAAGATAACGGTATTACGTGGATGCCTCTTGTAACAGAGCTTTACACAGCACGTTGTCAGCATTCGGTTATTTCCGTACCCAAGAAAATATATACTGATTCAATGGATTATGCAAGTGATTATATTCTTTGTTCAAGACCTACCGGTCACAGAGGCGCCGATGCAACACGAACAGACGGTTATATTGCTCTTGGAAAAATTCTCAGTGATTACAGTGTGGACTGGATATCTGAAAAGAAAATAAAAACTGATGAAATATATTCTGTATCTGAAAAGTGGGCAGATTTTTTCGCATACAGCTGTCTGTCAGTTCTTCCTGACAATGAAATAGGCATTCTTTATGAATCTTTCCCGAGCGGATATATCTCATTTACAAAATTTACCATCGATGATATACTGAAAGGTGATATATAATGTATAAATATTTTATATATATATTTATAATACTTATATTAGTATTATTTGTTGTTTTTGCAGGCTGGTGTATTTATAAGAAAAAGCAGGGAATCTGTCCTTTTTGTGTAATTAAACAGTTTATGCTTAAATCAAAACTAACAATAAAAGTGCCTGAAAATGAATTTTATCAGGGCGGTAATGCGTCAACTCCGCCAATGGGATGGTCAAGTTGGAATACATTCCGAAATAACATCGATGAGAATCTGATTCTTGAAACTGCGGATGCTC
This sequence comes from Acutalibacteraceae bacterium, assembly GCA_045639185.1. Classification (GTDB taxonomy): domain Bacteria; phylum Bacillota; class Clostridia; order Oscillospirales; family Acutalibacteraceae; genus UBA1081. Next base: position 264 of record JAZUCO010000017.1, on the reverse strand, counting down.
TTAAGAAAACGGGTCTAGCGGATTGCGGTTATATTCACGTTAATCTCGATGACTGCTGGCATTCTTCAATGAGAGATGAAAACGGTGAGCTTCAGGGTGATCTTGTAAGATTTTCTTCAGGAATAGATACACTTGCTGAAAAAATAAGATCAAGAGGTCTTAAAATCGGTCTTTATTCATCAAACGGTGACTTTACCTGTGAAGATTTGCCTGCAAGTCTCGGTAATGAGAAGACAGATGCAGAAACTTTCAATGAATGGGGTA
>JAZUCO010000016.1:0-5134 GCA_045639185.1 Acutalibacteraceae bacterium | reverse complement strand
CCGAACTGACCGTGACCGCCTGACTGTTTCTTGTGTCTGCCCTGAACTTCAACCTTTTTCTTAATTGTTTCTCTGTATGCAACCTTTGCGGGAACGAGATCAACCTCTACACCGAACTTAGCCTTGAGCTTTGATACGATGATATCAAGATGCTGTTCACCGATACCTGCAAGGATCATTTCCTTTGTTTCATCGTTTGTATAGAATGAGATTGTGGGGTCTTCTGTCATAAGCTTCTTAAGACCTGAAGCAACCTTATCTTCTTCACCCTTCTTACGAACCTTAACAGCCATTGAAAGGCAGGGTTTGGGGAAACTTACGCCCTTGAGTTCAACAATATCCTTAGCTGAGCAGAGTGTGTCACCTGTGCGTACGCCTGAAAGCTTTGTAGCAACACCGATATCACCTGCTGTGATGCAGTCTGTTTCTTCCTGCTTGCCGCCCTTGATTGTAAGGAGTTTACCGATTCTGATTGTTTCACCGGTTCTTGCATTTACAGCACTTCTGTCGGGAGTGAGCTTACCTGAAACAACCTTGAAGAATGACATCTTACCAACAAAGGGGTCAGCAACTGATTTGAAGCAGATAGCTGCAAGATGACCTTCGGGATCGCACTTGAATGCGCCTTCACCTGTTTTTGCTGCTGCAGATGGAGCAAAGTTAGCAATTGAATCAAGAAGAAGGTCAACAGCTTCTGTTGTGTAACCTGAAAGAGCAAAGATGGGGTATACGCTGCCGTCTGTGATACCTGCTGAAAGACCGTTATAGATTTCTTCCTGAGTGAATTCTTCACCGCCGAAGAATTTTTCCATAAGTTCATCATCAGTTGTAGCAACAGCTTCGAGAAGTTCGTTTCTCATTCTGTCAATCTTTTCGCCTTCGGGAACAGGAACTTCTGTCTTCTTGCCACCATCATACTTGAATGCTTTACCTGTTGCGAAGTCGATGTAGCAGTCAACTTTACCGTCAATGATATGAGGAACAACTACGGGACAGCAAGGTGTGCCGTAAACTTCCTTAAGAGAATCGAATGTCTGGAAGAAATGACCGTTTTCATCGTCACACTTTGAAACTACAAACATAACTGATTTGCCGTGTTTGATAGCTGTTTTATATGCCTTTTCAGCACCGACGTCAACGCCGCCGCCTGACTGAAGAACGATAAGAGCTGTACCTGCTGCACGCATACCTTCTGCAACGCCGCCTGCAAAGTCGAATGAACCGGGCGTATCAAGAATGTTGATTTTTGCATCAAGCCATTCAATGGGAGCAATTGCTGTCTGAACAGAAGACTTTCTTCTCTTTTCTTCTGCGTCATAGTCCATTACTGTATTTCCGTCGAGAACACGACCGAGTCTGTCTGTTGCGCCTGCAAGATAAAGCATTGCTTCTGCAAGAGTTGTTTTACCTCTGCCGCCACGACCTGCTATAACAATATTACGAATTTTGTCTGAACTGTAAGTTTTCATTGTATTTGCCTCCCTTATGCATTTTGTCGAAATGTACAAAATTTGCAACTTCTGCATAATTTTTTTATTACAATGGAATCATTGTAGCACAACGTTTCAAAAAATTCAATAACTTTTTTATCTTTTTAACCAAAAAATTTTCATTTTAGCATAAAAAATTGTTGCAATTTTTTATGCAATATATTTCATTTTCACTATCATTTATGCTATAATACATAAAAAAATGCACAGGAGATATTAAAATGGTTAGAATTGAAATGGAAAACGGCGGCATCATCGACATTGAACTTTATCCCGAAGTTGCCCCCATCAGTGTAAAGAACTTTGAAAAACTCGTTTCAGAAGGTTTTTATGACGGAATCATTTTCCACAGAGTTATTGAAGGATTTATGATTCAGGGCGGTGACCCCCTCGGTATGGGCTTTGGCGGCTCTGATGAAAACATCAAGGGTGAATTCCTTGCAAACGGTGTCAAGAACATACTTTCACACACAAGAGGTGTTGTTTCAATGGCTCGTTCACAGGATCCCGACTCAGCATCATCACAGTTTTTCATCTGTCACGAAGATGCAACATTCCTTGACGGCAACTATGCTGCATTCGGTAAAGTTGTAAACGGTATGGACGTTGTTGACGCTATCGCAGAAGTCGAAACAGACTACCGTGACAAGCCCATTGAAGAACAGAAGATGAAAAAGGTTACACTTATCTGATAACAAAGCATAATTAACGGGCGGTACAAACGTACCGCCCTTGATTTTTTACAGTTTTATGCGTTAAGCACAGCCTCAATTGCATCTGCAACTGCTTTTGCGCTGTTTTCCGCACCGCGTATCATCATTATAAGCTTCTTCTCTTCCAAAGAAAGGTCTGTAACTCTGAGCTTTACAGCCTCACGCAATTCTTCTGACTGAAGAACAGATTCCTCGAATGTCTGATTCAGCGCAAAAAGTTGCTCAGGCTCTGACTCGCCTGTCAGGAATTCAGGTGTGATACCGAAAATTACTGCAAGTTTCTGAATTTCATCGGGAGTCGGCTCTTCTTCACCGATTTCAATTTTTTTGTACCTTGCAAGAGATATTCCCAGAGCTTCGGCAACTGTTTTTTCATCCACAGAACTATATCTCCGAAGCACACGGATAAGACCCTTTGTCACACAAAACACTCCTTACAGCATATCAGTTACTTTTTTTAATATTATATTATAAAACTTATTCTAAATCAATACTGTTGCCTTAAATTTTCATCTCTTCTTGCTAACGGCAGAAAAGTATGCTACACTTTATGCATATCAATAAAGATTGAAGGTCGTTTTATGATAAAAATTGTTTCATACAAAATTATTGCAACACAAAAAGAAGAACAGTTTGCTGCAGAAATTTTCTGCAAAGAAATCGGGAAACGTATTTCTCTTACAAATTCAGATACTGATGTCTTTGATATTGAATTTATTGCAGATAAATCAACAAAAAACAAAGATTCTTACAGCATCAGAATAAATGACAACAGAATCACATTCTCAGCTTTCGGCATAAGAGGTCTTATTTATGCCGTAGGTATGTTTCTGAGAAAATCAGAATACAGAAACAATGCGATTTATCTTATCTCTGATTTCAGCGGTGACTACTCACCTTTTATGCAAATAAGAGGTCATCAGCTTGGCTGGAGAACAACTGCAAACTCCTATGAAGCATGGACTGCGGAAGATTATTTTCAATATATAAAAGAGCTGATGTTCTTCGGTTGCAACATTTTTGAGCATATTGCAATAAATGACAATTCAGATATGAACGACCTGATGAAATATCCGTCACCGAAAGAATTTATCAAAGCTTGCAACAAAAAAGTCAGAGAGCTTGATATTGATATTTCTTACTGGTATCCCCACGGAAGCAAGACTCTTGAAGAAAGTGTTGAAGAAAGAGAGCAGTTTTTCTCAGAAATTTCAGATGCTCAGGTATTTTTCCCTCCCGGAAGTGACCCCGGTGACTTCCCTGCCCCCGAATCAATAAAACGTACAATAGAAATTGCCAAGGCAATCAGAAAACACAATCCCAACATAAAAGTTTTCCCCTCTGCTCAGTCTCCTGACGGTTTCGGCAAGTGGGGTGAAGAGTTTATTGAAGAAATGAACAAACTGCCCGAAGAAATTGACGGTATTATCACGGGTCCAAACTGTGCTATGCCTCTTCACGACCTCAGACGCAGACTCCCTATGAAATATCCCGTAAGACTTTATCCTGACATTACTCACAATGTAAAATGTGAATATCCCGTGCATTTTGACCGTGACGACTGGCATTATGCCCTTTCGGCAACTCTCGGACGTGAAGCAATCAATCCTCGTCCCACAGAATACAGAACAATTCACCGTCTTACACGTCAGTATATCACGGGCAGTGTTTCATACTCAGAGGGCATCAATGACGATGTAAACAAATTCGTATGGAGCGATATGGATTACTTCCCAGACGTAAGACTTACCGATTCCCTTTCGGACTATGCAAGACTTTTTTTCCCCGGAGCAGACACAAAAAAGGTTGTAAACGGTATTCTCGGTCTTGAGAAAAACTGGGAGGGTGACCCTGCGGAAAATCCCCATATAGAAACAACTCTCGGCTTTTTTAATGATCTGAAAAAGGAAAATCCCGAGCTTCTTGACAATACAAGATTCCTTCTCTGCCTTTTCAGAGCAGAGTGCGATATGCTTGTAAAATCAAGAAGAGTCACAGAGCTTGAGCTTATCAGCGATGCTGTGTATTACCTGAAAAAAATGCAGCTTGACAAAGCTGAAGAAATTCTCAGAACACCTTTCCCTGAAGAATACAACAATCTGAGAGCAGACATATCAGCACTGGGCAAAAAACTTTTTGAAAAAGTCGGTTTACAGCTTGATGTGAAGAATTATCTTGCAAAAGGTTGGGAAAGAGGCGCAACGCTTGACACAATAGATAATCCCGTTACAGACAGACTTTATCTTCTGGGCAGACTTGAATATGCAAAGACTCTTACTCAAGCAGAACAAATCGGTTTCATTGACAGACTTCTCAATATGAGAAAAACAAACCGTGATGAATACTATTTCTCATTTGCGGAGAACAGTTTCACAGAACTCGGCATTCCTCAGACACCCTATTTCTATATGGATTTTCAGGGTGACAACCCCGACAAAAACAACGGAACAATGCCTATGTCAATGACAAAGGTATTTGACCATTATTCTTTCAGAATGAAAACGGGCGGTCTGACAGGCAGCAACTACAAACTGATGCTTAACATCAAACCGAGATACAGAGATGAAGTTACCGATTTTACAATAAAAATTAACGGAAACATTCTGTATCAGGGTAAACAGTACGGCGGCACAAGAGACGAAAAATTTGAAAAAGAAATTTCTGCACCCGGTTTTGAAATGCACGTTTATGAAATTCCCGATGAATTCATTGACAACGGCTGTATTGAACTTGAAATTGCCGAACCAAAAATCGGTATTATGATAAGTGAAATGTTCATTAAACAATAATTTATTGAAGCAGAAATTGATTGATATATCGTAGGGGCGATGATTCATCGCCCGGCACGAATGTGCATTTTCCGAAGGAAAATAAAACGGCAGAGCCGTTATTGTTCGCTTTGCTCACAATCGGGCGTTGGATCAACGCCCC
>JAZUCO010000015.1:0-1507 GCA_045639185.1 Acutalibacteraceae bacterium | reverse complement strand
TGACGGAAAATTGTGTTTTAATATAGGAAAAAATGAAATCAAAACCTTTGCTATTACTTTAAGTAATAATAAAGAAAAGAAAACAGTTGTTCAGAAACCGCTTGAACTTCCTTTTAATGAAACAGCAGTTACAGATAACGGAAATAGAAGCAAATCTACTCTTGACGGTGGTGTTTCCGTTCCTGCTGAATTGATAAGAGAAAACATTTTATGTTCAGGAATAAATTATAATCTTGCACAAGAAGGAAAAAGCTGTGTTTCCTGTGATGGTCAGAAGATAAATGTGGGTTCTGAATACGACACTGTTAATTTCCTGATAACTTCTCTTAATGGTGACAGAGATGCTGTATTTACTGTGGGTGACAGAAAAATAAAAGTAAAAGTTCAGGACTGCTTTGAAGAAGTAGGTTTGTGGGATTCAATCGGTCTCGGAGAAACAGGCTACATAAAAAATCAACCTCAGATGATGACTTTTTCTCATGTTCACACACCTGAAGGTGATGTTATCGGAAAACAGTTTTATCTTTTCAGAGTGGAGATACCGCTCGGCTTTGAAGAAAGCATAGTTTTGCCGAAAGATAAGAATATACTGATTTTTGCGGCAACAGCCATGAGCAAAAAGTTCAGTTTTTCAAAAGGTGATGAGCATTTTGACCGTCTTGAGAAAAGAAAATTTGATTATGAGTTTTCAAAGTATGCACAGAAACATTCATCTCCGGCATTCTTTGAAAAAGTATTTGATAAAATTACAGACCGTACCCGCAGTTATGCTGTAAGCGTTTCGGGGGCATATCCCAAACTTGCAACTGCTGATATTTATTATGAAATCCGTAATATTTGCAATCAGATTTTTTATAAGCGCCGACGTAAAGCGGTAGTGAAGAAACATTCAGAAACAGCAAGGTGATAACGTGAAAGAAACAATCATTCAATTCGGAAGCGGTAATTTTCTTAGAGGATTTGTCGATTATTTTATCCATGTTTTGAATGAGAAAGGTCTTTATGATGGTAAAATTGTAATCGTGCAACCTACAAGTGGCGGCAAAACCCACATTATCAATGAACAAAAAGGTAAATATAATCTTTTTCTCAGAGGTGTTGAGAATTCGCAGGAAAAATGCGAGCACATAAAAATTGAGTCTGTAAGCCGTGGCGTTGACCCGTACAGAGATTTTGATGAGTATATGCAGCTTGCCGAAAATTCCGATATGCGTTTTATAATCTCAAACACCACAGAAGCGGGAATTGAATTTGATGAAAGCTGTTCATTTTCCGACAGACCTGCGCTTTCTTTCCCCGCAAAGCTTACGCAGCTTCTCTACCGAAGATTCACTCTCGGTCTGACAGGTTTCATAATTTTACCCTGTGAGCTTATTGATAGAAATGGTGATGAACTGAAAAAATGTGTACTGAAATATATTTATTTCTGGGGCTTAGGCAAAGAATTTGAAAATTGGGTGCTTGCCGAAAACACATTCTGCAATACTCTTGTTGATCGTATAGTGAC
>JAZUCO010000014.1:0-3748 GCA_045639185.1 Acutalibacteraceae bacterium | reverse complement strand
CTTATCAGAGCAGACATTGAAATGATTAAAGGATGGGGATATGAACTTCTCAAGCACGATTTCACAACACCAGACCTTTTCGGTTGTTTCCGTGGTGCACACAACCGCACAATAACAAAATACGACAACTGGCATTTTTATGACAAGACAAAAACAAGTGCAGAGATAACTCTTGACCTTTACAGACTTATAAAAGATGCTGCAGGAGATATGCTTATTATCGGCTGTAACACAGTTTCACACCTTTGTGCAGGTCTTGTTGAAATCAATCGTACCGGTGACGACACAAGCGGCAGAGAATGGGAAAGAACACCTAGAATGGGTGTAAATACTCTTGCATTCCGTCTTGCTCAGAATGAAATTTTCTATATGTGCGATGCTGACTGTGTAGGCATTGTCAAGGAATGTCCCTGGGAGAATAACAAACAGTGGCTTCATCTTCTTTCTTACTCAAACACTCCGCTGTTTGCGTCCTGCAATAACACAATTGACGAAGAGCAGAGAAAAGATATAAATACTGCATACAAAGTTTTCCACGAGCCTCATACATTCAGACCCGTTGATATTTATGAAGAAAAAACACCCAAAGAATGGCTCATTGACGGTGAAGTTGTAACATACGACTGGAAAAACAACTGACCGAAAAATTTTTGAATCAAGGTGAAAAATAATGCCGATTCAGCTTATCCGTCAGGATATAACAAAAATTGAATGTGATGCAATTGTCAATCCCTCAAATGAAAATCTGAATCCCACGGGCGGTACAGACCTTGTGATTCATAAAGCTGCAGGAGAAAAGCTTCTTGAAGCGTGCAGAAAAATCGGCGGTTGCCCCACGGGTGAAGCTGTGATAACTCCCGCATTCAATCTTCCTTGCAGATATGTTATTCACACTGCAGGACCCGTCTGGCAGGGCGGAGGACATAATGAAGGCAAGAATCTTGTTTCCTGTTATCAGAAGAGTCTTAATCTTGCAATAGAAAACGGTTGCAGAAGTATTGCATTTCCGCTTATTTCATCGGGACTTTACGGCTTCCCTAAAATGGATGTACTGCGTATTGCTCTTTATGCGCTGAGTGCTGTTGAATATTACAGTGATGACGACATAACTGTTTATATTGTTCTTTATGATAAAGAATCATATAAACTTGGTGAAGAGCTTTATCCCGGAATTGATGCATATATTGATGATAACTATGTTGCGGCACATTCCGTGAATTACCGCAGAAACACACATATGCTTGAGCGAAGAAGTCGTGAAGCTGTGATGTGTGAAAGTTCTGCAATGCCTGCTCCGTGTATGCAAAGCAGTTTTGCCGAAAAGAAAAAGAGTCTTGATGAGTACATAAAGCTTGATGAATCCTTTGCAGAGAAGCTTCTTAAACTCATTGATGCAAAGGGAATGGACGATGTTGCCTGTTACAAGAGGGCAAATGTCAGCAAACAGACCTGGCACAAACTTATGACAGATAAAAATTACAAGCCGAATAAGAAAACTGCAATTTCTTTTGCAATTTCTTTAATGCTGACGCTTGAGGAAACTCAGAATCTGCTTGCATCTGTGGGCTATGTGCTGTCAGACAGCAGTCTGTTTGATGTTATAATCAAATACTGCCTTGAAAATGAAAAATATAACATTCTTGAAATTGATTCGGTGCTTTTTAAGTATGACCAGGAAACATTGTTTTCCACTTTATAAAAAGTCAATTACAGATTGACCAAAGAAAAAACAAAATAAGTTATACTGTGGTTGTAAGGTTGAAAAAACCTTTCAGCCACATTTTTTTCGGAGGTAACACAAAATGAAAAACAACATAACAGAACTCGTATTTATTATTGACAACAGCGGATCAATGGCAGGACTTGAAAGTGACACAATAGGCGGATTCAATGCAATGATTGAAAAGCAGAAAAAGGAAGAGGGCAGATGCTTTGTTTCAACTGTATTTTTCAATAATCTCACAGAAGTCATTCACGACAGAGTGAATCTTGAAGATGTAAAACCTCTTACAGATAAAGATTATCAGGTGGGCGGATGTACAGCTCTGATTGACGCTATCGGTGGCGCAATTCATCACATCGGAAATATTCATAAATACGCAAGACCTGAAGATGTGCCCGAACATACAATGTTCATTATCACAACTGACGGTATGGAAAATGCAAGCCGCAGATATTCTTCTGAAAGAGTAAAAGCAATGATAGAAAATCAGAAGAACAGATACGGCTGGGAATTCATTTTTATCGGTGCCAATATTGATGCCGTTGAAACAGCCGCACGTTACGGAATCAATCCCGAAAGAGCCGTGAATTACAATGCCGATTCAACGGGTACAAAGGTGCTTTATGAGTCTGTTGCTTCGGCTGTAAGCTGTGCAAGAAAAAGTAAGATTCTTGATAACAACTGGAGAGAAAATCTTGACAGAGATTTTGAAAAAAGAGGCAGAAGATAACAAAAAAGGGGGATGTAAAAATAATTTTACATCCCTACGTTTTTTTATTTTGAAATTATTGTGTTTATATTCTTTTCCATCAGAGAGAAGAAGTCCGCAACAATCTTTTTGTCTTCCTCGTTACCTCTTACACACATTGAAAGGGTAATCACCTTTTTATATGTTGTAACTGTAAGAAGTACAAATGGTTTGTATTTTACAGCACCTGACATAAATGCGTCAGCAGGTTCCTGACCGCTGAGGCTGAATGCCGAGCCGTTAAGAATGCCGATGTTACTCATTGCCATAAGAGGGTTTGAGTAGCCGATTTTAATGATTTCCTCACTTGCTGCGTGGGGAAGAATGTTGTAACCGAAGTTGAGAAGAGGCAGACCGTAAAGACCCATAAACTTATCTTTCTTGAAACGGTTGGAGCTTTCAACAACATATTTTACGGTGTCGGCAATATCTTTACCAAGTTCGGGGATTGCACACTGCATCCATGAAGTGTGGTTTGTGAAACCCTTGTCTGAAACTGTGTCCATATGACGACGAAGGTCAATTGCGTTGGAAATCATTACCTTGTCGCTTTCTGGATAGCCTGCAAGCTCATAAACACTGCGGAAGTAGCTTGCAAGAATAAGCTCGTTGATTGTGGCACCCATTTCTTTGCCTTTTACTTTAAGACTTTCAAGAGTTGATTCGCTGAATTTTTTTCTTGCAATGAAAGATTCATCACGGATACTGTCTGCTGTGAGAGGGAATCTGTGGTCATCTCTTGCGTTTATGTTTTTGAACAGACGACGGGCAACACCTGCCTCTGTTTTTGAAAAGCCTGAATAAACATCATTGTAAGAACGTGAACCTGTTCTGAAATTGATGGGGCTTGTGCCGTTTTCAATATATGCATTGTAATTCTCACAAAAAGACTGAATGAAATATTTCAGGTCTCCGCCGTCCATACACATATGATTTTCAACCATACAAAGAGAGCTTTTGCCGTCTTTAATGAAAAGGGCAACTTTCATCTGTATGTGAGCATCGGGAGCTATGTACTGAGTGAGGAATTCATCTGCCGCAGCAGCAATATCATCGGGATATGACACTGTGAAAACATCGTCAATGTTATAGGGCATAACTTCCCAATGGGTTGAGATTTTTGTGTCAACAAATTTTGAATGAAGTACGGGCACTTTTTCAAAAGCACAGATAAGAACTGTTCTGAGTGCTTCAATATCGGGAACAAAATCGTAATTCAGCTCCACGTGTACCATACGGTCGTTGAAGTCACGGAACAGATAGTGCATTTTATCCCA
>JAZUCO010000013.1:0-16457 GCA_045639185.1 Acutalibacteraceae bacterium | reverse complement strand
GTATCTGTAAAAACAAGCTGAGTGTTGTCCTGAGTGAGCACACCCATAATTCTTGTTCTTGTTGTCTGGGGTTTGGGAGAAACTATTGCGATTTTCTGACCGAGAAGACGGTTGAGAATTGTTGATTTGCCCGCATTGGGACAACCTACAATAGCAATGAATGCTGTTTTTGATGTATTCAAAATTTTTACTCCTTTGTTTTTAATGCACAATGCAAAATGCATAATGCACAATTATAGATATTTGCACAATCTCAAAACAGATTCTTTGTGCATTGTGAATTGTGAATTATGCATTGATAAAATTCAGATTATTCTGTATAGCTGTTGCTTCTGGGAAGACCGATCTGAGTGAGGACATATTCTTCCTTTTCTCTCATTCTTACTGCTTCAAGACCGCCGTTAACGTGGTCATAACCTAAAAGATGAAGCATTGAATGAACTGTAAGGAATGCCATTTCTCTCTGGAATGTGTGGCCGTATTCCTTTGACTGTGCAAGAGCTGTTTCAACAGAAATTATGATGTCACCGAGCATCTTTGCGCCTGTGTCGTTATTGATGTCATATTCACCGTTTTCACCGAGAGGGAAGGAGAGTACATCTGTGGGAGCATCAATGTTGCGATGCTGGCTGTTGATTGTATGTATCTCTTCGTTGTCAACGAAGCTGACGCTGATTTCAGCTGAGCCTTCAAATTTTTCATTCTTGAGGACTGCGTTACAGCAACGGCGCACGAGCATTCTTGTGCCTGTTGGGATTTTAACTATTTTCTGTCTGTCGTCGATGATTACTTTGATTTTATCTTTCATTTTCTTTTTCGTGCCTCCTCATTTTTTTCATAAGCTTTGATAATATCCATAACCAGTCTGTGTCTTACAACGTCTTTTTCGCTGAAACGCACAGTCTGAATGTCTTCAACATTTTTAAGAATCTTTGTGGCTTCCACAAGACCTGACTTTTTACCATCGGGAAGGTCAATCTGTGTTATATCGCCCGTAACAACAATTTTTGAATTGACACCGAGACGTGTCAGGAACATTTTCATCTGTTCGGGTGTTGTGTTCTGAGCTTCGTCAAGAATAATAAAACTGTCGTCAAGTGTTCTGCCTCGCATATAAGCAAGAGGTGCAACTTCAATGTTGCCTTTTTCCTGATATTTCTGAAAACTTTCTGCACCAAGCATATCAAAAAGAGCATCATAAAGCGGTCTGAGATAAGGGTCAACTTTCTGCTGAAGGTCACCGGGAAGGAAACCGAGCTTTTCACCTGCTTCAACCGCAGGTCTTGTAAGTATGATTCTTGTTATCTCTTTTGCTCTGAAAGCATTTACTGCCATTGCAACAGCAAGGTAAGTCTTACCTGTACCTGCAGGGCCTACACCGAAAACAATTGTGTTCTGCTTTATTGCATCAAGATATTTTTTCTGACCGAGAGTTTTGGGTTTGACGGGTCTGCCTTTTGTTGTTATGCAGATGCAGTCACCTGAAATTTCATTAAGTCTGTCATCATTGCCGTCTTTGACAAGCGAAATCACATAATTCACATTCTGATCATTCAGCGGTTCACCCTTATTGATGAGTGTGAGAAGACCGCTTATTGCTCTGACAGCAGAAGAAACAGATTCAATATCACCTGAAACTTTAAGGTCTGAACCACGGTTGAGAATGGTTACTGCGAACTCTTTTTCAATAAATCTGATGTTTTCATCAAAACTGCCGAAAAGGGCAACGGCATTTTCCATTCTGTCGATACTGACGATTTGTTCGTACATTTTACTTCCTCTTAAAAAATATAAACTTATACCTATACCGTATTATTATACATTTCTGTCGATTTTATCGCAATATCAGAATTTTATTAATGTTTTATAGAAATTAAGAAATTAATTGTGCACCTGTTACAAAAGATCATTCTGTAGAAACTTCAAAATATTTCTCAATACCTGTCGTTTTGTGATTAATGTATTCTGCTGTAAAAATGACAGAGTTGCTGTCTTTTGTAACACTTACTGTTTTTTGCTCGGTTTCTGAATTTTTCATAATCTGCTTTTCTTTTTCAAACATAGTATTTGCCGCAAGCAGGACAGCGGATTTATTGTTAAAATTCAAATTTTCATCTGCAAAAACGCAGTAAACATTCCTTGTTGCAGAAACGGGAAGAATACTGCCTTTATAGTCGAGATATCTTGTGAAAGATGAAACTTTGATTCCGTCAGCTTTTCCCGTTTCAAGAGAAATGCCGAAAAGCGTGATTTTATAAATTTCTTTAACGGCTGTAATAGTTTTTACGGAAGAACTGACAGATACTTCAGATTGAATTTTTTTGCTTGTTCTTATTACTGCACGTCCTCTTGCGTGTACAAAATCTGCAGAGCCGTCTGTTTTTTCTGTCACACCGCTGATAAGAAGATCCCCCTTTGCAACAGCACTTCCTGTTTTGGTCTGAGGTGTTCCGCTGAGTGTGATAAGCTCAATAACAACACCGTCTTCATCGGAAATGATGTTGCAGGGTGTCGTTTTGTCATAAATATTTGTTTTGTCAAATCTCTCTGTCAACTCAAGTGTGGCATTTGAGCCATAAATATTCAGCGCAAACCAGCTTATGTCTTCAAAATCATTTTTGATTCTTTTGTTTATGTCTGAAACATTCACCGAGTTTTTCTTAGCACCGGGATAAATTCCGTATTCTTTGCCGATTTCTTCAATCTGCTCTGTGGTGAAATTCACATTACCTTTTACATCGGTTGTCCAGATGAAACTGTTGAGCCATACAATAAGCATAACGCTTGCTGTAATGCCTGCAATAAGTCCTTTTCTTCTGAGATAAGGCGCAATAATAAACGGCAGACCGCCTTTTTTTATTATTTTCAGTTTCATTCCCGATTTTTTCACGGCAGGTCTTATTTTTCTGAAAGACGCAATATCGGTTGTTGCACGTATTTCGTTTTTTTCTGTTTTTGTATTTCTCAGCGTGATGCCGTAAAGTGCACAAAGATTTATGAATCTTTCGGGGAAACCGCCTTTGCAGACAAAATCAACATAACCGCTTATAAATCTTATGATCAATATATAAATCATCTGACAGCTCCTTAAGAAGAGAATTCGGCAGATATAATTGTGCCGCTTATTCTGACAAATCCGTCAAGGAATGAATCAAGTACAAGATTTGCACCAAGGAAACTGACTGTTCTTTTTCCCAGATTCAGGGCGATGCATTCATCTCTGTATTCAACAATTCCGAGGCAACCTTCAATTATAACGTCGGCTGTGCCTCTGAATTCGATTTTATATGTATCTGATAAAGACGGTTCGGAAACACGGAATTCGTGACTGAATTTTTTTAGCAGATTTTCTTTTTTTCTTTTTGATTGTTTCATTGTAATTATCACCCTTGAAAAATATATGTTATGTCCGCCATAAATAGCACTTAAGCGGCATACACATATGTCAGGGTGAATTTTATGAAAAAAGCTGTTGAAAAACTTAAAGAGAAAATAATTTTTCTTGTTGTGATTGTTTTTGCTGGTGTTTTGATTCTGTTGCGTCAGCAGATAGGAAAGGGCGTGCAGAATGGTCTGTCAGTGGTTGCTGAAATTCTTATACCATCGCTGTTTCCGTTTATGGTTCTGTCTTCTTTTTCTGCTGAAAACGGTGTATTTGAACGGGGGAATAAACTTTTTTCATCTCTGATGAAATTTTTATTCAGACTTCCAGCCGATTGCTTTTCTGTGTTTTATTTTGGCTTTACGGGCGGCTATCCCGTTGGTGCAAGAGTTGCTGTGAAACTTAAAGAGCAGAACAGATTGTCTGACTCTGATTTCTCTCATATTTTTTCATTCTGCGTCAATGCAGGACCGTCATTCGTTATAACAGCAACGGGGGAGAGAATTCTCGGTTGTGCAAAGGCAGGGTATGTTATATTCGCAGCACTTTGTATTTCATCTTTGATTACGGGAATTGTTTACGGTAGATTAAAACCCTCTATAATTACTTCTGAAACAAAAAAATATGTGCGGAAGGACTTTTCATCTGCTCTTACAGATTCCGTAAGCTATGCAACAACGGGCATTCTGTCTGTGAGTGCCTGGGTAGTGCTGTTTTCTGCTCTTATGTCTCTTGCGGAGCTTTTTATCAGCAACAGAAAAATATTTTTGCTTATTTCTGCAGTTTCAGAGGTGTCTTCAGGCATAACTGCTGCGGCAGAGCTTGGCGGAATTCCGTTTGTTGCTGCTTGCATTGCATTCGGAGGGGTCAGCGTTGCATTTCAGCTTTTATCTGCAATAAAAAAATGCGGAGTAAAAGTAAAAACTTACTTTTTCTTCCGCATAGTGAATGCTGTTTTGTCATATTGTGTGACAAAAATTATATTGTGTTTTGTTGATGTAAGTATTGATGTTTTTGCTTACAACGCTGAGTATTACAGCAGTAATGTATTGGCATCTGCAGCACTTCTTGTTATGTGTGCTTTGTTTATTTTTCAGATAAGAGATTCGTTGTATCTGATTTCATTCAGAAATACAAGTCTTTCAAGATAGGATTCAATATCTTCGGGTGAGTATTCATCTCCTTTTGTTATCCACCATCTGAAAAGAGCAAAAAGTCCGCCCGTGATGAATGCAGCAATAACATCTGTAGGAATATCTGAAATAACTGTATGCAGATTTGAGTCCGAAATGAATTTTTTTATTGAATTTTCAACTATTTTTACTGTTGAGTTATAGTATTTTACATTTGATGTGCCTAAGGCGAGTCTGAACATCTTCTTGTGGTCATAAATGAAATGTGTTGAAGTTCTGATGATTGATTTGTAAACAGTAGGTTTGTCTGTTATGTCAATTCCATCAACACTCTGTCTGAAAAGTTCAAACAATTTTTCGTTTGTGACTTGCTCAATAAAATCATTTTTGTCGGTGTAGTGTTTGTAGAATGTTGCTCTGTGTACGTTTGCTTTGTTGCAGATATCTATAATTGATATATCATCAAAACATGTGGTTTCAAGCAATTCAAATATTGCATCAGCCAGAGCTTTTTGTGTTTTCTTTATTCGCAGGTCTTCTTTTCTATTCGCCATAAAAAAATCACCCGTTTTTCTTTTATGATAACATAATTTTCGACACGTGTCAATTAAATTGTCTTAAGAAAAGTCTTTTATTATAATAACATAATAAAAATATGAGAAAATTTTCAAAAGTACTTGATTTTTTTGAAAAAAATGGTTACAATATACATTAGCACTCAAGAATTGAGAGTGCTAACATTAAAAGATAATTATTTCAGGAGGAATATACAATGACACTTAAACCTTTGGGTGACAAAGTTGTAGTTAAGTTTGTCGCAGCAGAAGAAAAAACACAGAGCGGTATCATCCTTTCATCCGCAGCTCAGGAAAAGCCCCAGATCGCAGAGATCGTTGCAGTCGGCCCCGGCGGAGTTGTTGACGGCAAGGAAATCGTTATGGAAGTTAAAGTAGGCGAAAAGGTTATACTTAATAAATACGCAGGAACAGAAGTCAAGCTCGGCAACGATGAATACACAGTATGCCGTCAGAATGACATTCTTGCAGTAGTAGAATAATTCAGAAGGAGTAATAGTAATGGCTAAACAGGTTATTTACGGCGAGGACGCAAGAAAAGCTCTCCTTGCAGGTATTGATAAACTCAGCAATACAGTTAAAATCACACTCGGCCCCAAGGGCAGAAACGTAGTTCTTGACAGAAAATACGGCGCACCCCTCATCACAAATGACGGTGTTACAATCGCAAAGGAAATCGAACTTGAAGATCCATTTGAAAATATGGGTGCTCAGCTCGTTAAAGAAGTTGCAACAAAGACAAATGACGTTGCAGGTGACGGTACAACAACAGCTACACTTCTTGCACAGGCTCTTGTTACAGAGGGTATGAAGAACGTTGCTGCAGGTGCTAACCCCATGGTTGTTAAAAAGGGTATCCAGAAGGCTGTTGCTGCTGCTGTTGAAGCAGTAAAGGCTAACTCAAAGCCCGTTGCAACAAGCGACGATATCGCAAGAATCGCAACAATCTCATCAGCTGACGAAACAGTAGGTAAGCTCATTGCAGAAGCTATGGAAAAGGTTTCAGCAGACGGTGTTATCACAGTTGAAGAATCAAAGACAAGTGAAACATCTTGTGACGTAGTTGAAGGTATGCAGTTCGACAGAGGTTATATCTCTCCCTATATGGTAACTGATACAGACAAGATGGAAGCTGTTATCGACGATGCTTTCATTCTTATCACAGACAAGAAGATTTCAAACATTCAGGAAATCCTTCCTCTTCTTGAACAGCTTGTTCAGGCAGGCAAGAAGCTTGTTATCGTTGCAGAAGATGTTGAGGGCGAAGCTCTTTCAACAATCCTTGTAAACAAACTCCGTGGCACATTCACATGTATCGCTGTAAAGGCTCCCGGATTCGGTGACAGAAGAAAGGAAATGCTCAAGGATATCGCTATTCTTACAGGCGGTGAAGTTATCACTTCAGACCTCGGTCTTGAGCTTAAGGATACTCAGTTCACACAGCTCGGCAGAGCAAAACAGGTCAAGATCACAAAGGAAAACACAATCATCGTTGACGGTGCAGGCGATGTAGCAGAGATCAAGGGCAGAATCGGTCAGATCAAGTCACAGATCGCTGAAACAACATCTGATTTTGACCGTGAAAAGCTTCAGGAAAGACTTGCAAAGCTTTCAGGCGGTGTTGCAGTTATCCACGTTGGTGCTGCTACAGAAATCGAAATGAAAGAGCAGAAGCTCAGAATTGAAGATGCTCTTGCAGCTACAAAGGCAGCTGTTGAAGAAGGCTACGTTGCAGGCGGCGGTATCGCACTTCTCAATGCAGCTCCCGCAGTAAAGGCTCTTCTTGACGAAACAACAGGTGACGAAAAGACAGGTGTTGCTATCGTTCTCAAGGGACTTGAAGCTCCCATCAGACAGATCGCAGCAAACGCAGGTCTTGAAGGTTCAGTTATCATCGACGGCATTCTCCGTTCAGGCAAGGTCGGCTACGGCTTCAACTTCGCAACAGAAGATTACACAGATATGGCTGAAGCAGGTATTCTTGATCCCACAAAGGTAACAAGAAGTGCACTTCAGAACGCATCATCAGTTGCAGCAATGGTTCTCACAACAGAATCACTCGTTGCAGATAAGCCCGACCCCGCAGCAGATGCAGCTCAGGCAGCAGCTATGGCAGCAGCAGCTCAGGGCGGCGGAATGTACTAATTCGTAATTCTTAATGCGTAATTCGTAATTAAAATTCAACGCAGACACTACCAATCGGCAGTGCCTGCGTTTTTTTCAGGCATACAGCGTAGGGACCGATGCCCACATCGGTCCGTCATAAAGGAAAAGAAATTTGCGTAGGGCGTCTTGCTTTCAACCCGCCCTACACCATAACCTTTGGTTTTTGCAGTCTCTACGGAGCAATGTCGGGCTTCTCACTACGTTTTTATTTTTATAATAAAATATATTGATTTTTATAATGAAAGGTGGTAAGATTAAAGTGCGACGCAAGTAAATAGTTTCCTTAACCAAGGGTGTATTTTTATCTTTTGATAAAAATGCATCTCTGTTTTCATACACCTTGGTAATGGATGGAAACTTGTGTCGCAGCAATCGGAGAATGCATTTTTTGTGCGTAGCTCCGGCTGCGCACTTTTTTATTAAAGGAGAAATTGCTATGAAGAAACTTTTCTACGCATCAATATTAATGGTTTTTATGCTATCAATTTTTCTGTGCTGTAACATAACCGTTAATGCAAAAAATTTTGACGGCTATGAATATGGCTATAGGTATAGTTATATTAACAATCAGCAAGTCATTAAAGGTGTCGTAATTAACGGTTATAATGGTACATCTAAAGATTTAATAATTCCGGAAGAGATAGAAGGTTATCCTGTTATCGAAATTGGCGGTTTTGCATTCCAAAATTGTACTGAAATAACAGGCGTTACAATTCCGGAAACAGTAACAGAGATTTATGATTATGCCTTTGCTGGTTGTTCTTCATTATCATATATAAACATACTTTCTGATAAAATGTCTTTTGGTATGGATGCATTTTCTGGATGCAATTCGTTAAATAAGGTGTATGCAAATTCTATCGAGACCTGGATAAATAATTTTTATTTCTATGAATGGAATACATCTTCAAATCCTTTGTGTAATGGTGCAGATTTGTATTTAAATAATACACTGGCAACGGAATTGGTTGTCACTCAAGATATAGCAGATATGGATGCGTATGTTTTTTATGGTTGTACATCAATTGAAAATATAGTATTTGATGATTCTGTAACATCAATACCAAACAGTGCGTTTGCAGGATGTATCGGTTTGGAAGAGGTTATAATTCCTGATTCGGTAACATCAATCGGTTATAGTGCATTTGAAAAATGTACAAATTTGCGTGGATTGACTATTGGTGAAAATGTTGAAAAAATAGGCAGTAGTGCTTTCAGAGAGTGTACTAACCTTCAAAAAATTAATTGGAACGCAAAAAATGTTGTAGGTTTTAGTTCGGAACCCACTGTCTTTTTTGCTGCTGGATATGATAGCAACGGGATTGATGTGGTATTTGGTAATAATGTAGAATGTATCCCTTATGGATGTTTTGCAGGTTATGATGACTCGGGTATGAAAAGTGCTAATATAAAAAAAGTGACAATTGGTAATTCTGTTACAAAGATTGATAGATATGCATTTTGGGGATGCGAAGGTTTGGAATATGTTGTAATTCCTGATTCTGTAACATCAATCGAAAGAGAAGCTTTTATGGATTGTTCAGGATTAAAAAGTGTAATAATTTCCAATTCTGTTTCAAAAATTAATAGTCTCACTTTTGAAGGCTGTGAAAGTCTTACAAATGTAACTATGGGTGATTCTGTAGAAAGAATTGAAACAAACGCTTATTCTAATTGTACATTATTAAAAAATATTGATATCCCCGAATCAGTTGAGTATATTGCAACAGGTGCTTTCAGTAATTCCGGTCTTGAAAAAATTGTTATCAACGGCAAAAAATGTGTTGTAGAATACAATGCAAGCACAATTCCTGAATCAGCCGTTATTTACGGTCACAAGGGGTCACCTGCTCAGTTGTATGCTCAGATGTATGGCAGGGATTTCGTTCCTCTTTCTGCAGGTGAGTGTGAGCATATATACAGTGAATGGGTAATTGATGCAGATGCGACCTGTACACAGAGAGGCTTTGCTCACAGAGTTTGTGCACTCTGTAACGGTTATGAGTTTAATGTGCTTGACGAAACAGGTCACTCAGACGAAGACTCAGACAACTGTTGTGATGTATGTGATACAATTATTTCTGTACAGAGACCCGATATCGGTGATAATAACACAGATAATGAAGATTCAGGCAACAGCGGTACAACATCATTCCTTAGCTCAATTACAGAATTTTTCAACAAACTCATCGCCTGGATAAAATCACTTTTCGGTATGGCATAATACAAAATTCAACGCAGACACTACCACTCGGCGGTGTCTGCGTTTTTTTCAGGCATACAGTGTAGGGACCGATGCCCACATCGGTCCGTTGTGAATCTCATCAAACTTTGCGGAGCGATGTGGGCATCGCTCCCTACACGCACCATTTTAATTTGTGAAAACCATCCCGACAAATTATTGTTTGTTTTTATATGGAAAATTATATAAAGATATGATAAAATATTGCTATGTAATTTTAAGGAGTACAAAAATGAAAAATGTATTAAACACATTGTTTGTGTTTGCATTGCTGTTTTTGCTTTGTGTGGGAGTGTCTGCGAAGACAGTTTTGCTCGGTGACATTGATATGAGCGGAAAAGTTACTGCATCCGATGCGAGAATGGCTCTGAGGGTGTCCGCACAGCTTGAAGAACTTGAAGAAAGTATTATTCCCGTTGCCGATGCAGATAAAAACGGAAAAATCACAGCATCCGATGCAAGAAAAATTCTGCGTATTGCTTCAAAGCTTGACAAAAATGAAAATACCGAGATATCCGACACGGTTTACCTGAATAAATTTATGCCCGAAACTGACAATCTTGAACTTTTTGTTGCAGGGTGTGAAGTGCAAAAGCAGGATGGTTTTGTGTTCAGTTACAAGGGTGAAATTCTCGTTCTTGACGGAGGAACAAAAAACACAGGTGATGATTCCGTCTTTTCTTATCTTATGAATTTTCGCAAAGAGCTTCTGCCTGAAGGTGTTGCTGAAACTGATGAAAATTACAAGCTTAAAATAACAGTCATTCTTTCCCATTTTCATACAGACCATATGAATACTTACATTCACGACATCATTCCGTCGCCTTTTATTGAAATTGACAGAGTTTATCTTACCAAACAGTCTGTTTTTGAGAAAACAGAGCTTTATAACATCTGTGACAGGAATTATTATTCTGACGGTGTTATTGACACCAAGGGCAGATTGAAGTTTCTGAGTACTCTGGCTGAATATTCTCCCGAAACTCAGACTATATATGTGCCTTTCGGTGAAACTATGCAGATAAAA
Organism: Acutalibacteraceae bacterium; assembly: GCA_045639185.1. Lineage (GTDB taxonomy): Bacteria > Bacillota > Clostridia > Oscillospirales > Acutalibacteraceae > UBA1081. The sequence goes on along the minus strand of JAZUCO010000013.1, from coordinate 5,932 downwards.
TCAGAAGATGGAAAGGTTGTTTTTGACTTGTTTGCTCCCTCAGAAGACTGGGGAACACCCCATAGAGCAACGCATCTGCTTGATATTTATTATAATGGCGGTAAGGCTTCAAATACAGCTGCAGATTTCCCGAAAGCGGTTGTCAATTCAAATTCGATGTGGATGAAAGCAACATTCGGAGACAGGACAATGCTTTTTACGGGCGATGTGATGAAAAAGGCAAAAAATGCCTATATGCCTGATTCACCGAATTATGCCGAAGAACCTTTTGACGTGATGCTGTCGTATTATGCCGAAAAATGCGGTGAAGATATTTTTGATGTTGATATTGTAAAATTTCCCCACCACGGACAGGTGCGTGCAGCGGCTTCAAAGGGTGTTTTTGAGGTTTTCAAACCTGAGTTTGTTATATGTACTGCAATGAATTTCAGAGAAACAACAGTTAAAAAGGCACAGAAGTTCTGGAATGAATACAAAGGTTCATACTGTCTGTCTGATGGCAACGGAACGTATATTTCAACAGACGGAAATGCCGTTTCGGTGAAAAAAGATAACGGCAGTAATGAGATTTTTGACATTGACGGAAAAAAGACGGGTATTACGGGTGAAATACTTGTAAAATAAAAAGAATTCTGATAAAATTATCGTATAAAGCATACAGGAGGACATTTTATGACTAAAGAAAAAAAGACTGCCATAAACTGGCAGACTTCTTTCAATGAAAGAAATTCATATCTCGTATATTTTACGGGTCAGAATATCTTTTATTTTCTTGTTGCAAGCTATCTTACAACCTATCTGATGATGACGGGTATCGATATGGCAAAAGCCGGTGTTGTTGTTCTTGCCGTCAAGGTGTGGGATGCTGTCAACGATGCACTTTTCGGTGCGATTTTTGATAAAATCAAATTCAAAAGCGGTCAGAAATGTCTGCCCTGGGTCAGAATTTCAACATTGCTCATTCCGATTGCATCAATTCTTCTTTTTGCAATCCCCAACGCAGCAGGCGAAAACATAAAACTTCTCTGGTTTGCTGTTGCTTACATTTTCTGGGATACTGCATACACAATCTGTGATGTGCCCATTTACACAATGGTTACAACAATCACTTCCAATCTTGATGAGAGAAATACTCTTATGTCAAGACGTCAGATTTTCAGCGGTATCGGTATTGCTCTCATTACGGGTATATTTACGATTCTTCCCAGTGAAAGAGTAGGTCTCAGCTATACCTGGACTGTTGTTATCGCATCAATCATCGGTGCAATCGTTATGATTCCCATTGGCATAACAGGTAAAGAGAGAAATTATGTCAGAAGTGAAAGTGAAGAGAATTTCTCACTTATTGAGATGTTCAGATATCTTGTAAAGAACAAATATCTTCTCGTTTACTACGGCGGATTTATTGTTGCAAACTCATTCCTTACTAACAATACTCTCGGTATCGTGGCTTCATATTATCTTTTCGGAGATTCACTTTTCAGCCTTGTTATCGGTGCAATCACAACACCTATGCAGCTTGTTGCGGCAATTCTTGTTCCTGTTGTTATCAGAAGGTTTGATAAATTCAAGGTCTATTTCTGGAGCAATGTGGGTATCATCATTTCCAGCGCACTTATATTTGTCTGCGGATACGGCAACATCTGGATATTCATCGCTCTTAATGTTCTCAGAACTCTTCCTGCATCAATTGTAGGTATAATGAACTTTATGTTCACACCCGACTGTGCAGAGTACGGCAAATTCAAGACAGGTACAGATGCAAAGGGCATCACTTTTGCTATTCAGACATTCTCAGCTAAGATTACCGCTGCTATTGCATCTTCAATGGCAATGATCGTTCTGGGCTGGTTCGGCTGGAAAGAAGTTACTGCATCAAGTTTTGAGGAGCTTGCAGCAAGCGGTATCACACAGACTCCCGAGGCTATAAAAGGACTGTGGCTGACATACGCACTTGTTCCCGTTATCGGATATGTGCTTTCAATGGCATTCTATATTTTCTATAAACTCAATGACAAGGATGTTGAGATTATGGCAAAGGCAAACAGCGGTGAAATCACAAGGGAAGAAGCAGAAGCTCAGCTTTCAAGAAAATATTGATAAAAGCAAAAAAATCAAGCCGTGGTTAATTCCACGGCTTGTTGTTATGTTGTTTTATTAACCCTGTGCCATTGCACCGACCTGCATCATAAAGTCACCGATCTGTGCGCCGAATTCGGGAGCGCCGTCCATGATAAGCTTACCAGTTCTTGTGGAGTCGAGCATATCTGCTGTCTGCATAAGAATACCGAGTGCGCTGTCAAATGAATCAAAACGCATTGTGAAGAAGGGAAGTGCTCTCTTGTAAGTGCCTCTGCCTGCTCTTGTCTTACCTGCTTTAACACGAATGTAAGCAGATACTGAGGGTTCATCGTTAACAGCCCATGCATAAACACGGTCGGGACTCTTCTTTGCCCATTCGTGAATTTCTTCGTGACCGTTTTTGTTAAGCTGGCTGATACCGCTTGAAAGAAGATAGAAATAGCACTTAACCATAAGTCTCTTGTCTTCTTCCTTTTCAGGGGGTTCTTTTGCTGTAAGAATTGATGACATTTTAAGAAGAGCCATCATAAATGCAACAAAAGCACCTGTGTGTTTTGCAAGACCTTTCATCTTGGGGAGTGTCTTGGGGCCGATTTTGCCTTTGAAGAAAAGGTTCATAGCCTCAACACTCTGGAACTCAAGCTCAACCATGGGCTTGGGTTCAACTTTTTCTGTGTGTATTACCCATTCGTCAGAATTAACCTGGAAATGAGTTGCATATTTTCCGCCGGGAGCTTCGGGATCAAGTGCGCTCACCTGATAAATACAGTGAACAGCCTTGAATTTCTTTGCAAGAGACGGTGTGTCTGCAACAATAACCTTGAGAAGGGGCAACACGGCATTCATAAAAATTTTATTGGTTAAAAATTCTTCTCTTGAAGCCATTTTTTGTTCCTCCCTTAAAGATTATACTTCGTCGTCCCAGTTGTCGTCTTCTTCGAAGTCCATCTTCATTGTTTCTCTGACAGCGTTGATGATACCGTTTGAGTCGATGCCGACAGCGTTCATGATATCTTCATGAAGACCGATAGGAGCAAAATGATCCTTGTGACCGAGCATCTTGAATGCACAACCTTTACCTGCTTCAGCCATAACTTCAGCAACTGCTGAGCCAAGACCGCCGATGATGTTGTGGTCTTCAACTGTGATGATACGGCGTGTATCCATAACAGCCTTAACGATAGCTTCTTTATCGATGGGCTTGATTGTATGCATATCAAGAACACGGATCTTGAGACCATCGTTCTTTTCAAGGAACTGAGCTGCTTCCCAAGCCTGGAATACGCAAGAACCTGTTGCAATAATTGTAAGGTCTGAACCTTCGTTTACTGTAACAGCCTTACCGATCTGGAAACCGTAGTTAGCATCTTTGTAAAGAACTCTGTCGAAACCACGGTTGATTCTGATGTAGAAGGGACCGGGTGTTTCGTAAGCTGCCATAACAGCGTTGTATGTTTCAAGACCGTCTGCAGGGCAGATAACTGTAAGGTTGGGGATTGAACGTGTAAGTGCGAAGTCGCAGATAGCGTGATGAGTTGTACCTGCCTGACCGAATGATGTACCTGAATGTGTAGCAATAACTTTTGCGTTTACGTTCTGGTAGCAAAGGTCTGTATGAAGCTGGTCAGCTGAACGGAATGATGCAAACTGTGAGAATGTTGAGAGGAAAGGAACAAGACCTGCTCTTGCCATACCTGCAGCAACACCGAACATATTCTGTTCTGCGATACCTACGTTAAAGAATCTGTCGGGGAACTTTTTCTGGAATTCACCGATCTTTGTTGATTTTGCAAGGTCAGCTGTGAGAGCAACAACTTCGGGATGTGCTTCACCGAGCTCAACGAGAGCCTGACCGTAAATCTCCGCTGTGGAGAGTGATGTTGAATCGAGTGCTGTATAGGTTAATCCGCCTGCCATAATTATTCAGCCTCCTTTTCTACTCTTGCGATTCTCTTCTGATAATGTCTTTCAAGGCTTTCCTTAGCCTGCTGATACTTTGTATCGTCAAGTGCGCCGTAATGCCATACATAGTTATCTTCCATGTAGTCAATACCTTCGCCCTTCTTTGTATCAAGGATGATCATATAGGGTGAATCTGTTTCGTTAGCGAGAGCTTCGTCAATCGCAGCACAGATTTCCTTGATATTGCCGCCGTCAACAACCTTTGTGATGAATCCGAATGCTGTCCACTTGTCTGCAAGGGGTTCAAGGCGCATAACATCTTCTGTTCTGCCGTCGATCATACACTTGTTACGGTCAACAAAAGAAATCATATTTGTTGTCTTGTAGTGAGCAGCTGACATTGCAGCTTCCCAGTTTGAACCTTCGTCACATTCACCGTCACCGAGAAGAACGTAAGTCTTGAAATCCTTACCTGTAACCTTAGCAGCAAGAGCTGTACCAACAGCAATTGACATACCGTGACCGAGTGAGCCTGTTGAAGCGTCAACGCCTACAACCTTGTTTGAATCAAGATGGATACCCATAGTTGAGTTTGAAAGGTTGAAAGTCTTGAGGAGTTCTTTATCATTGAAACCGAGGTCGCAGAGAACGGGTGCATAAGCAACACCTACGTGACCCTTTGAAAGGATGAATCTGTCTCTGTCTTCCCATTTGGGGTTCTTGACATCAATGTTCATATACTTGTGGTAAAGAACTGTCATAACGTCGAGTGCACTCATACCGCCGCCGATGTGAGCGCTGCCTGCCCATTTTGTTGTATCAAGAGTAAGCAGACGAAGTTCGTAAGCTTTCTTTTCAAGAGCAAGCCATTCCTGTTTTGAAAGTGGCATAATATTTTCCTCCATTCGATTTTATCAATTTATAATGCACAAATTACAATGTACAATTAATTACCTTATTTCTGTTAAATCAGAATGCTTCGGGATGACGCTTTCTTACTGCGTTGAATGCATCTTCTGCAACATCAATTGTGTACTTGATATCGTCTTCTGTAAGAGATGCGTTGATGAAATGGTTGTGATGGCTTGTGATGAATATGCCTCTGCTTACCATTTCCTGAACCCAGTCCTGATGGATGAAAAGGCTGTCATCGTTTGTGATTCTTGTGTAGAAGAGTGCGGGTTCACCTGAACACTTGAGATTGAAGCCGTTGTTTGCAGCTGCAGCTGTAAGACCGTCTGTAAGCTGTGTGCCGAGCTTCTTGAACATTGCAGGAGCGTCAAGCTTCTTGAGCTTTTCGATACAAGCGATACCTGCTGCAAAGGGAACAGCACTCATCCAGTAGCTGCCTGTGTATGAAAGACCGCTCATTGCGCTCTTGAGGAAGTCCTTACCGCAAAGACAGGAAACGTTCCAGCCGTTTGCAAGAGCTTTACAGAAACAGATAAGGTCAGCTTCGAAGCCGTAATGATGGTCAGAACCTGCAAGGTCAAGTCTGAAACCGCAACGCACGTCGTCCACGATAAGAACGATGTCATTGTCTGTACAGAGCTTTCTTACCTTCTGCCAGTAGCCTTCTGCAGGAAGTTCATTGTCAAGGAAGTTGCCGTGCATATAAGGTGTTGCGATGAAAGCAGCGATTTCACCCTTGTTTTCAGCGATGAGCTTTTCGAGTGCGGGGATATCGTTCCAGTCAACATAGAGGTTGTTTGCAACGTCTTCGGGAAGAACACCGGGATAGTCAAGCTTCTGAGTCCACATTGAAACACCGTGATAGAAGCCGTTTACGAAGATGATCTTTTTCTTGTGTGTATGATAACGTGCACACATGATAGCAGCCTGAGTTGTATCGTTACCGTTCTTTGCAAAGAATGCCCAGTCAGCAGATGCAACTGTGTCAACCATAAGTTCTGCGAACTCAACCATCTTGTATGAGGGAGTTGTTGTA
>JAZUCO010000012.1:0-3304 GCA_045639185.1 Acutalibacteraceae bacterium | reverse complement strand
TCCGTATTAAGACACGGCTTTAAGCATAGGGGCATAACCTTCAGAGTTTGTTATTTTAAACCCGAATCTCATCTTAATAAAACCGCAAACGAACTGTATGAACAGAATGTGTGCAACGTTGTTCGCCAATGGCATTATTCTGATGAGCACAACAAATCTGTTGATATGGTGCTGGTTATTAACGGTATTCCTGTATTTGCATTTGAATTAAAAAACCAATATACAGGTCAGACTGTCGACAACGCCAAAACACAGTGGATGTATGACAGAGACCCGAGAGAATTGTGCTTCAGATTCAACAAGAGAATACTCGCGTATTTTTGTGTAGATCACACAGATGTGTATATGACCACAAAACTCGCAAAGGGAGATACACGCTTTTTGCCGTTCAACCAGGGTTCTAACGGTGCCGGTAATGATGGCGGTAAGGGAAACCCTGCAAACCCAGACGGTTATCCTACATCGTATCTTTGGGAAAGTGTTCTTCAAAAAGACAGTGCACTCGATATAATTCAGAAGTTTATTCACTGCAAGGACAACAAGATACTTATATTTCCTCGTTTTCATCAGTTGGACGTTGTACGTAAACTAATCAAAAACGTAAGAACCAACGGAACAGGATCAAACTATCTCATTCAGCACAGTGCAGGTTCGGGTAAGTCTAATTCAATTGCCTGGACTGCATACCGTCTTGCATCTCTTCACGATGAAAACAGCAAACCGATATTTGCATCTGTCATCATTGTTACAGATAGAACTGTACTGGACAGACAGTTGCAGGATACCGTTTCATCTTTTGATCATAAACTTGGAACAGTTGAGACTATCGGCGAAGGTAAAACCTCCCAAGATCTCAAAAATGCCATTAACAACGGCAGCCGTATTATTGTAACTACTTTACAAAAGTTCCCTGTGATATATTCTGAAGTTGATAATACAAAGGGAAAAGGTTTCGCCGTAATTGTGGACGAGGCACACTCTTCGCAAACCGGTTCATCTGCAATAAAACTTAAAACGGCTCTTGCGGACACTGAAGAAGCACTAAGGGAATATGCTGAAATTGAAGGCAAAGCAGAAGAAGATATCGACAAGAATGATAAACTTTTGCAGGAAATGATTTTTCACGGCAAACATAAGAACCTTTCATTCTTTGCGTTTACTGCAACACCGAAGAGTCAGACTTTGGAAATGTTTGGTACTGAATATGCCGATGGTTCTTTTCACCCGTTCCACGTATATTCAATGAAACAGGCAGTCGAAGAAGGCTTCATAATGGACGTTCTTCAAAACTATATGACCTATCATACTTGTTATAAGATTGCCAAAACAATTCCCGACAACCCCGAAGTGCCTGCATCACGTGCGGCAAAGGTAATCAGACGTTTCGAAGAACTTCACCCATATAACATTTCTCAAAAGGCTCAAATAATTGTTGAAACATTCCTTTCGACTACCGCAAAAGCAATAGGCGGAAAGGGTAAAATGATGGTTGTTACCTCTTCTCGTCTTGCTGCAGTAAGATACTATCACGAGGTAAAGAGATATATTGATGAAAAAGGATATGGAAATATAGACATTCTTGTTGCTTTTTCGGGTGCTGTCAAAGATGGAGGAGAAGAACACACAGAGGCAAGCCTTAATGTTCGCCGCGACGGTTCTCACATTTCTGAAGAACAGACAAAAGCAGAGTTTCACGACAATTTTAATGTGTTAATTGTTGCTGAAAAATATCAAACAGGTTTTGATGAACCGCTTCTTCACACAATGATTGTTGACAAGAAACTTCGCGGTGTAAAATGCGTTCAAACGCTTTCGAGACTTAACAGAATTTGTGCCGGAAAAAATGACACCTTTATTCTTGATTTCGTCAATACCGCAGATGATATAAGAGAAGCCTTCCAGCCTTTCTATCAAGAAACTTCGCTGTCACAAGAAGTTAATGTTGACCTGATATATAATTTGCAAAAAGAACTGCACAATTACAGAATATATTCTGACAATGACATCGAAGCGTTTTGCAATATTTATTATTCTGAAAAAAAGCAGGATAATACAATGATGGGTAAAATGTCATCGGCATTAAAACCTGTTGCTGATAGGTATAATGACAAGGCAACCGATGACAGATATAATTTTAGGCGTCAACTTCGTTCTTACATTAAGTGGTACGGATACATTTCTCAGATATGCCGTATGTTTGATAAGGAAATGCAAAAAGAATATGTTTTCTGTTCGTATCTTTTGAAACTGTTACCTGTAGAACCTGTACAAATGATAGACCTCGAAGGTGCATTGAGATTAGAGTTTTACAAACTCGAGCAGACTTTCAAAGGTGATATCGGTCTTATAGATCAGCCCGGGACTTATGATCCTGCCGGCGGAAATGGTAAGTCTGTGCCTGAACAGAAGGAACCACTTGAGGAAGTCATACAAAAAATCAACGATATCTTTGCAGGTAACTTTACCGATGCAGATAGAGTTCTTATTTACACTCTGCACGATCGCTTGAAAGATGATAAAACGTTACGCAGGGTTGCAAAAACATCCGATCCTCAGGTGTTTATTGAAAGTATATTCCCTAAAACATTTGACATAGTTGCTCAGGATAGTTATGTCGAACAAACAGAAGCATTTACTTCTCTGTTCCAAAACAAAAGTAAATACAATGCTATTATGTCAGCGCTTGCAGGAATGCTGTATAAAGAGTTCAATAGACCAAGTGTTTAATATTCTATAAAAACGAGTGCAGTTAAATTCTGCACTCGTTTTTCATTTTATCACCTTTTACAATCTCTCATACTCTCTTTGAAGGTAAGTGATTTGGAGTACTACAATTCGCATTCTTCAACAACACAATGAAAGAGAGGAATTTAAAATGATTATCAACGCTATCTTAGTTGAACCCAACAAGTACGCACAAAAGACGAAAATCTGCACAGATTCAATGTGCCTGAAACTTACGCTTGATACAACTATGTACGAGCAGATTTATCCTTTTAAGAACAAGCAAATCTGCGTTATTATCAGCGAGTGCCGAAATACTGAAGGTCTACCATTTAACAGAGCGATTTTTAAAAGTGACGGTGAAACCATAAAAGAAGTACTTGCCGGTAAGTTTATCGTAGCAGCAACAACTGAACATAGCCTTCGCTCTCTTACTCAAGAAGAGGAAAACGAAATAATGAACCTACTGTCCCTCCCGCAAAAGTTCTTTTGTGAGAACGGTGATTTGATTGCTTTCGAATACCGCCCCAAAGAAAAAAACGGAATTCCCAACAATATTATCGAAAAGATTTGGACGGGC
>JAZUCO010000011.1:0-3715 GCA_045639185.1 Acutalibacteraceae bacterium | reverse complement strand
ACTCTTCAGAAAAGTCTTCCGTAAATTCCCCGATGCTCCCATTATTGCAGAAGACCTCGGTGTTTTCGGTGAAGATGTTGTAAAACTTCTTGAAGACACTCAGTTCCCCGGAATGAAAGTTGTTCAGTTCGGTTTTGACCCCGGCAGCGATTCGTCACATATGCCTCACAATGCGCAGAAGAATTCCGTCAACTATGTGGGCACTCACGATAACAACACTCTTCTCGGCTGGCTCTGGGAAGCTAGTGAAGATGAACGCAGATTCGCTCTTGACTATGTCGGTTTTGAGGGTGATAACTGGGGTGACGGCGGTTATTATTCAAAGAGCTGCCGTAAGATAATTGAAACTGTATGGAGAAGTGCATCGAATACGGCAATCATTGCATTCCAGGATATGTGCGGTTTCGGTTCAGATGCAAGAATGAATATTCCCGGTGTGCCCGAAAAGAACTGGAGATTCAGAACAACAGCCGAAACTATAAATAATATGGATAAGGCATATTTCAGAAAAATCAATTCTCTTTTCAGAAGAGGGTAAAATTGATGCACCTGCCGTAAGGCAGGTGCATCAGCTATATTATTTCTTCTTAACTTTTCCGTATTTCTGAAGTGCAAGGTAAAGCTTTGCCGTAACCTCTGCATCTGCATCTGCTCTGTGAAAAACTTCACTTGTAATGCCGAAATAATCACAGAGAGTACACAGCTTGTTATTCTGAAGCCCTGCAAATGGTTCACATCTGTATTTTGCATATTTCAGAGTGTCAAAAACATCATTATCAATAAGTATGTATTGCTCGTTTGCGTGATGCCCCATAATTCTGCAGTCAAATCTCAGCGCATTGTGTCCCACAAGAATGTGACCCTTAGCGAAATTTCTGAATCTTGTCAGTACTTTGTCAATGGGGTCTGCATCTGCAACCATTTCATTTGTTATTCCCGTGATAGCTGTGATTTCTGCAGGAATGGAAGTCTTCGGCTTTACAAATTCCTGAAATGAATCTGCAATCTTGCCGCTTATTACTTTAACCGCACCTATTTCAATTATGTCTGATTCGGTTTCAAGTCCCGTTGTTTCAATATCAAAAGCAACAAAACTTGAGAAATCTGCATTCTTGACCTCTTTTGCAGGAAAAAAGTTTTCTGTTGTTCCGAAAAAATCAAGCATTGTCAAAAACTTCTTCCTTCTTTATTTTGCCGTAAACACTCTGAATGCTTGTGTATCTGCTGCCTGAGAGTCTTAATGTCTTGTCGCAGAAGTCGGCAGCTTTTTTGCAGTTATCGGGCAATGCGTGAACAAAAACATATTCTGCATTGCGGATATTGTGCTTTTCTTTATTCATAAATGTCTTTACGGGGGCGGCAGGGAGTGAAAACCACAACGGTGTGCATATAATAACCTTGTCATATGATGCAATATCGGTTTCATAGGGAAAAACAGTTGTATCCTTGTCAGAAAAAGATATTTTCAGGCAGTTTATCATTCCGTTATAGCCTGCAACATTTTCAGTTGTGTCAAGGCAAAGAAAATCTGCATTGTTTTCTCTTATTTTTTCAAGAGCGATTTTCTCGGTATTACCCTTTCGTGAGTAGTAAACAACAAGAGTTTTCATTATATCCCTCCGCATTTCTTTTTTATAATTATATATAACACGAATGATTTTATATTTACAAAAAAGAAAAATAAACACTGAAATTTATGATAATATTTCTTTCGGCAGGTGATAATAATGAATGTATTTGCAAATGACGGAATAAATGAATATGCATTTCTTGATGCGTCTGAAATACCTTTTGATGCAAAAAACAGAGAGTATTGCAAAGCCGACCTCTGCGGAAGATACGGAAAAACATGGAATTGTCCTCCCGCTGTGGGCACATTTGAAGAGTGCAGAGAAAAAGCTATGCGTTATAGCAAAGCATTTGTTTTTACGCATTGCGGTAAAATTGATGATTTCTCAGACCTGATTGCTGTGGAAAAACTCAGATGCGAGACAATGGAGATTCTTTATGATATCTCGGACAGACTCACATCTCAGGGGGTAAGAAATCTGAAACTCGGTTGCGGAGGTTGCAATGAATGCAAAAATTGCACTTATCCCGATTCGCCCTGCCGTTTTCCCGAAAAAGCTGTGCCTCCCGTTGAAAGTTTCGGTATAGATGTAGGGAAGCTTGCAAAAGACAAGGGGCTTACTTATTATGCAGGTGACGGAATTGTCACGTTTTTTTGCATTATTCTTTATGATTAATGACGATTGAAAAATATTTTCTCTTATGATAAAATTAATTCAATATGTTTATGGAGTTGTAATATGAAAAAATTGAATAAAATCACACCCATTCCCAAATCACACGAGATTATATGGTGGGTATGCCGAGGAATTTATGTTGCATTTTCTGTTTACGGAATTCTCAATGGCTCAGTCACAATGTTTCTTATGGGGCTTTTTGCAACAGCATTCTCGCATCTCTGGGATATGTTTCAGCTTTTCGGCGGCAAATCATTTATAACACGAGTTGACTATTTTTCTCAGACATTTCTGAATACATTCATCGCATACAGCCTGGGAGTTTATCTTCTCAACACAAGAACAAATATCCATTTCTTTGATATTCTGTCACATTCATATTCAGGATTCATTGCAACATGGTTTGCTTATGATTTTGCAGTTGTTTTTCAGGGTAAGAAGAGACATCTCAGCCCTGCACTTGCATCATTCTTCTCACTTTGCTTCTCAATGTTCATTGCAGTTGCCTGGGAGCTTTATGAATTCACAATGGACAGAGTTTACGGCTACGTTCTTCAGAATTCATCACTCATTTCAGAAATCGGACTTAAAGACACAATGGAAGATCTTGTCTGTTGCGTAGTCGGTTCTGTAATCGGTATGTTTGCCGTTGCATTTTACAGAAACGGAATCATCGGCGGTAAAAACAGAAAACAGCTCCGAGCAGAAGTTGTTGCTCGTTCAAAGCAGGACAGAAAAGAAGAACTCGAATATCTCGGAATCGAATAAAACAAAAAGGGTACAGAGTTTGAATCTGTACCCTTTAATATTTTCAGGATCTGAAAAAAAGACAAAAAAACAACCACCCTTTTGGGTGGTTACTTTTGTTTCGGCATCGCCCTATTTTCCCGGGCCGCTTCCAGCCAAGTATTTTCGGCACTGTAGAGCTTAACTACTGTGTTCGGGATGGGAACAGGTGGGACCTCTACGCCAAAGACACCGAATATTCTGTTTTGTCTGTCCGGTTTTTCCTGACGACATTGCATATTATAGCACAGAATTCTGATTTGTCAACCCCTTTTTTTAAATTTTTTCAATTTTTTTTAAATTTTTTAAAAAGGGGTTATTTTTCACTCTTTTACAAGCACTTTTACTATTTCACCGATGTAAATATCGTGGTAGTCCTTTGCGCTGTAGCAGTCATCTATTGCGCTGTCAAAGAAATTCTCGGGCTGAAGAATAGTTTTTGCTGTTTTTTTGCAAAGGAATACAATTTCGGCTTCTTCACAATATACAAATTCATCATCAGTTTTTGCAGTAAGCCCTGTTTCTTTGAATTTATCGAAATCTCTTCCGCTGTTTTTGCCGAAGAATGAGAGTTCATCTCTGTTTTTCCCGCCGAAACAGCTTACTGTGAAATAATCGCTCTTTTCGCAGAAGTCATGAGTGTATCTCTGCGGTCTTACAAAAACAAACATTGATGCTTTGCC
>JAZUCO010000010.1:0-5794 GCA_045639185.1 Acutalibacteraceae bacterium | reverse complement strand
ATCGAAAAAATGAAAACAAATCTTCCCGTCAGATTCGACAATCCCGACGGAGAATGTTCAATGGAGGGATGTATCTTTGAAATTGACAACAAAACAGGAAAAACAATCAGCGCAAAAGCAATCCGTGTCATATAAAGCAATATCCCTCATTCTCTCTGCGGTTATTCTGCTTTTCACTTTCACGGGCTGTGACAGCACGGTTATCTATACAGAATCGGGCACAAATCCCGATTACGGCAAGCCCACTTTTGCACCGTCAGGTGATTCACTAAACATCGGCTATTCTGCTGATGATTCACTTAACCCCTACTTTGCAGGAACAGACCTGAATTCAGACCTTATGAGTCTGATTTTTGAACCTCTTTTCAACCTCGATGACACATTCCTTGCAAGAAATTCACTTGCAGAATCATATACGGTAAACGAACAGACACTTACCGTTAAACTCAACAAAACGGCCGCTTTTTCAGACGGTGTTCAGTTTTCTTCGGCAGACGTTGTATACTCTTTCAACCTTGCAAAAGCTTCAGAAAAATGGGCAAATGAACTTGCAAATATAACATCGGCTCAGGCTTCGGGTGCAGACACGGTTGTTTTCAATCTTGCAGCAACAAACAAGAATGCCGCAGACTCACTCACTTTCCCCATTGTCAAGACACAGACAGCAAATGACGAAAAGTCAATGCCTCTTGGAACGGGACTTTACAAAGCAGTTCAGAACGGCGAAAGTGTATACCTCGATTACAACCCCTATTGCCGAACACCTTATCCGAATATCACAAGAATAAATCTTGTGTCAATCCCCTCATCTTCAACACTTATCCACACACTTGAGCTTGGCACTATAGATGCATTTTTTGACGATATGTCATCGGGAAGTTTTTCTCAGGCAAATGCACAGTCATCAAAAACAAATCTTCCCAACCTTGTATTTCTCGGTATGAACAGCAATTCATACGGTCTTGCAACATCTGCAATGCGTCAGGCAATTTACTACTCTGTCAACAGACAGTCAATTGTACGCAATTCATTCAAGAATTTTGCCGTTGAAAGCGCAACACCTTACCATCCCGAGTGGCACGTAATAGCTGATGAAAGCTATGACACATCTTCCCTTGTGCTTGACTACTCAAAGGCAAAAGACCTTATGACAAACGCAGGTTTCAAAGATACACTCAACTATACTCTTATCGTATATTCGGGCAATAATTTCAAAGTTGCAGCCGCAAGAGAAATAAGCCAGAGTTTTCAGAATATCGGCATAAACCTTACCGTTTCAGAGCTTACATGGGATGCCTACAAAACAGCTCTCGACAGCGGAGCATACGATTTCTATATAGGCGAAGTAAAACTTCCCTCAGATATGAATCTCTCTGACGTTCTCTCGTCAGACGGTCCCGTTTACGGAATTGCAGACACAGATACAACTGCTGCAGCATTCACAGAATTCCTTGGCGGAAAAATCTCTCTTGAAGCATTCACAACTTCATTCCTGCAGAATATTCCCTTTGTGCCCATTTGTTTCAGATCAGGTGCTCTTATGTGCACAAATTCAATAACTCCCGCCCCCGACTGCGATACGGGAAATGTTTACAAAAACATTTACGAATGGAATAAATAAAACTTTTCAGATGTTGCAATTTTCTGCAACATCTTTTTTTTGCGATTCTGAATAAATAAAATCTCTGCTGTTAAAAATCTCAATATATTTACAGCGGAGGGTACTGTTTTGAACACAAAAACCTTTTTGAAAAAAATATTTCTGTCCTGCAGAAACATAAACCGATGCGATTTTTCTTCTCTCTTTCCCGATGCGGAAAAAGTAAGCACAACAGCCTTTGACGGTGCAGTACTGAGAGGCACTTTTGTACCTGCGGAAAGACCGCAGAGAATCATAATTGCAATGCATTCACACGGGAGTGACACTTTTTCGGACTTCGGCAGTATTTCCCCTTTTCTGAAAGAGTCAGGGGCTTCCGTGATTTACGCAGACCTTCGTGCCCACGGTGAAAGCGAGGGAGAAATTCCGACTCTCGGCATCAGAGAGAGAAAGGATTTTATAAGCTGGCTGAATTTTGCATCAGAAAAAATCTCACCCTCTCTTCCCGTGTATTTTTACGGCAAAGAGGCAGGCGCACTCTCCGCAATTATGGTTTACGGCACAAAACTCACATCTCAGGTACACGGAATCATTGCAGATACGCCTTTTTCATCTCCCGACAAACTTATTCTGCACAAAATAAAACAGCTCGGTGAAAAAGCCGACCTTGTCACCAAAACAGACAGACTTCTGATGAAAAATTACGGTTTCAGCCTTTTTGACTATTCAGCAGAGGAATCTTTCAGGTCACTTTCAAGACCCGTGCTTTTCCTATGTCCCCAAGATGCGGAAAACGACTGCAAAACTGCGGTAAAACAGCTTTTTGACATCTGTCCATGCCACAAGGAAGAGTGCTTTTATTCGGACATAGCAAGCCTTGAAAATGTGCTCAGCCGTTTCTGGAAAAACACAGATAATCTTAAGTTTACAGATGAAATTCATCTTCATTATCCCGATAAAACAATGTTTCAGCTTGTGCAGGAAGCAACAGAAAGGCTCCCTGATGATGCCGCATACAATTTTGAGGGAAAAATCACGACTTACCGTGAAATGCTGGAGCGTATTGAAACCACGGCAAAGGCATTTATTGCTCAGGGTATAAAGTCAGATGATGTTGTCACTCTGTGTATGCCGAATATTCCGCAGGCAATTGATTGTTTCTATGCACTCAACCGAATAGGTGCCGTTGCAAGTTTTATTCATCCGCTGTCCGCTGTGAATGAAATCTCATATTACCTTAATATTTCGGACAGCAAAGCAGTTGTTGTGCCTGACCTCTTTTATGAAAACGTTATGTCAGCATTGCAGAATGTGCTTCACCCCGTAAAGGTCATTGTTGCAAGGATTCAGCATGAGCTTCCGCTTCACCTGCACCTTTTATATGTGCTGAAAAAAGGTAGGTCATACATTAAATTTCCCGACGAAAGAGGCGGAATGCGATGGAGTGACTTTATCGACAGTGCAGACAAAACAAAGAGTCTGCCTCCCGTTAATTTTGAACGGAATAAAACTGCGGTAATTCTTTACAGCGGAGGCACAACGGGTATTTCAAAGGGTATCTGCCTTACTGATATGAATTTCAATGCTCTTGCGATTCAGGCAAGAATCAGTATGGATTGTGAATTTTCAAGAGGCCTCAGAAATCTCTCTGCAATGCCGATTTTTCACGGTTTCGGTCTCGGAATCGGCATTCATACGGTGCTCATAAATAATGCCTGTTGCATTCTTCTTGCCCAGTTCAATACAAAAATATATGCCGCAGCAATGAAAAAGCGAAAACCGAATTTCATTGCAGGTGTACCAACCATTTTCAGAATGCTTGCCGAGTGCAAAGACCTTGAAAACGAAGACCTTTCATATCTGCAAGGAATGTTTTCGGGCGGAGATTCAATGCCCGTTGAGCTGAAAAAGTCGGTTGATGACTTTCTCAGAAATCACAATGCAGATATTCAGGTGCGTGAGGGCTACGGACTTACGGAATGCGTGACAGCAAGTTGCCTGACACCAAAAAGCACCCACAAAGAGGGAAGCATAGGACTTCCCTTTCCCGACACGCTTTATAAAATCGTCAGCCTTGAAACGGGTGAAGAAGTACCCTTGGGCACAGACGGTGAAATCATAATCAGCGGACCCACGGTGATGAAAGGTTACCTTAACAACGAAGAAGAGACAAAAGCCGTGCTCAGACGACGCTCAGACGGCAGAATCTGGCTCCATACGGGTGATATGGGTTATATCGACAGCGACGGCTATGTCTGGTTCAGACAGCGTATAAAACGAATGATTGTGACTTCGGGCTACAACGTTTTTCCCTCTCAGGTTGAAAAAATAATAGAAACTCATCCTGCCGTTGATTACTGCTGTGTCATCGGTGTGAAAGACGATTACAGAATAGAAAAAATAAAAGCCTTTGTGGTCACAAAAGACCCGTCAATGCAAACGGGTGACCTTGCGGAAGATATCAGAACCCATTGCAAAAAGCAGATTGCAGCCTATGCCGTACCCAAAGAAATCGAATTCAGAAAAGAACTGCCAAAAACACTTGTGGGTAAAGTAGCTTACAGAAAATTGGAAGATAAACAATAATTTAGCTCCGCTAAATTATTGTTTCAATTCGTAATTCGTAATGCGTAATTCGTAATTTCGGAAAGGGCTTCGCCCTTTAACCCATTTTATAATCAAGCCTGTTTGTATCGTCAGTGTAGGGAACGATGCCCACATCGTTCCGCAAAGTCTGATGACGGCTTAGGACGGACCGAGCAGGGGATCGGTCCCTACAAGGATTGTGCAAATCAATTCATTGTGCAAACATTCGCTAAATTATTGTTTACTTTCCTTTCGGCTTGGTAACAAGTGCCACGGTTACACCTGCAAGGAGTGCTGCGGTGATTCCGCCTGCACTTGCGGTGAGCGGACCTTTCAGCGCACCGATGAGTCCCTCTGTTTCAACGGCTTTTCTGGTGCCTTCTGCAAGTGTTGCACCAAAACCTGTCAGCGGAACGGTTGCGCCTGCACCTGCAAATTCTATAATCGGCTCATAAAGTCCGAGCGCACCGAGAACAACACCCGACACAACAAAACCCACAAGAATTCTTGCAGGGGTGAGTTTTGTGTTATCAATAAGAATCTGACCGATAACGCAGATGATTCCGCCTATTAAAAATGCTTTAAGATAATCCATTATTTATGCACCTCGGTATAATTTTGTGCCGTGAAGTGCTTTTTATTCAGAATCAGGAGTTGATATAATGCTGATTTGTCCCGTATGCGGCAAAACGCTTGTCAGAAATGAAAAATCATATGTGTGTACAGATAATCACAGTTTTGACACCGCAAAAGAAGGTTATGTGAATCTGCTTTCAGGCAAACACAAGGCAGGAGAGCTTATCGGTGATAACCGTGATATGGCAAAGGCAAGACGGCTTTTTCTTGAAAAGGGACATTATGATTTCCTTGCAGAAGCTCTTTGTGAAAAAATAAAAAAAGACTCCGTTGTACTTGACATTTCCTGCGGTGAGGGGTATTATACCGACTTTTTCAGACGCAGCACGGGTGCATCTGTTTACGGTTTTGATATTTCAAAAGAGATGATAAAACTTGCGGCAAAAAAGTATAAGGAAGTTACATTTTTTGTTGCAAATATCGCAAGAATTCCCGTGGCAGATGAAAGTGTTGATACCGCAATTCAGATATGTGCACCGTTTTCGGAAAAGGAATTTGCACGAATCCTAAAAAAAGACGGTTGTCTTTATTCCGTTGTACCTGCAAAACGTCACCTCTGGGGGCTCAAGGAATTCCTTTATGAAAAACCTTATGAAAACAACGAAGACGATACAGAATACGAGTTTCTCCGCAAAGAGAGTGAAGAGACAGTTTCTTCATTTGTGACTCTTCGCGGAAGTGAAGAAATAATGAGCCTTTTCGCAATGACACCATACTATTACAAAACAAGCGAAAAAGACAAAATCCGCCTTTCTCAGGCGGATAAAATCGAAACTCAGCTTGAGTTTGTTATAAGAAAATTTGTGAAACGATAAACAATAATTTAGCTTTGCTAAATTATTGTTTCAATTCGTAATTCGTAATTCGCAATGCGTAATTTCGGAACACCTTCGGTGTTGGATTTATAAAAATTGTTAAGCAAAACCTGTAGGGACCGATCCCCTGATCGGTCCGTCCGAGCTGACATCAGAC
>JAZUCO010000009.1:0-6136 GCA_045639185.1 Acutalibacteraceae bacterium | reverse complement strand
AGTGAGGAAATAGGGTACATCTGCAAGCTTCATAACCTGAGGTACACAAGCTGAGTAACCGAAGCTGTCAGGTACCCAGAAAATCTTCATATCAAGACCGAATTCATCACGGTAGAACTTCTTGCCGTAGAAGAACTGACGCACAAGGCTTTCAGGACCGATAAGGTTTGAATCAGGTTCAACCCATGTTGCACCCTGAACATCCCATTTGCCTTCAGCAATAAGGTCTTTCATCTTTGAATATACTTTGGGATATCTGTCTTTTACCCAGGAGTAAAGCTGTGCCTGAGATGCACCGAAGATGTATCCGGGATACATTTCTGTGTTCATAATCTGTGTTGAGAAAGTTCTGCCGCCTTTACGGTAACTTTCTCTGATGGGCCAGAGCCATGCAAGGTCAAGATGTGCGTGACCTACTGCGTAGTATGTGAAATCTTCTTCAGATTTCTGGCTGAGAATGGGAGCGAGAACCTTTTTCTTTTCAGCAGCTTCATCATCTGTAAGATAATCACACTTGATTTCATTGAGTGCAGCTTTGATTTCTGCATTAAAAGCTTCGTCCTTGCCATAGTCAAGAACACCGAGAAGAACGTGAACATCGTATGCAAGATCACGGATATTTGAATTTCTCTTTGCTGCATAAAGCTCGTGGAAACGTGATTCCTTGATGCTGTTACCGAAAAGGTCATTTGCAGCACCGTCAATCCAGAAATCGAAATAATCACCGTCAAGAAGAGCTTCTGTAACGGGGATAATTCTCTTCATGGGCTCACCGAGACTTCTGTCGCAGTCTGATGAAACACAGGTGATTGCCTGAATCTCATTGCCTTCACGGTCATAAACAAGACCTTCACCACCGCAGTCAACGATTACTGTGTCGCAACCTTCGGGGCGTTTGCCTGTGATGTGGAACCATGCACAGTCAAAAACATTTTTGCACCATTTGTCACCGATTTTTACTTTGAATTTGTCACCTTTGTATCTGTCTTCAAAGCTTAAAGGCTCAAGTGAATAATACGCAGTGCAGTCAAGTGCAGACAATGCGGTGTATGATAAGTCAAAGAGAAGGTCTGAGAAGTTTTCAAAAGACTGTCTTTCAGGGCAGTCAAATTTTTGTTTGAAATTGAATGTCATATAATCACCTCGTGTTTTATATAATTTCATTATAATAAAAATAAAAATATTGTCAACTATGACAGCAAAAATTTAATAATTAAAAAAAATTATGCAACATTAATAAAATATCACCGATAAGTTGTATGGTCTATTTGTATATTTTACTTGCAAATTGCAGTAAAATAGGTTAAAATATATCATTATATATTTCAGTAATCAACGGTTTTTTATATATCCGTTTTTGGAGGAAAATATGAATTACTCACTTACAAAAGCAAAAGCTAAAGAGCTTATTGAGAATAAACTTTCTCACTTCTTCGGTGTAACAACCGAAACTGCTTCTTATGAACAGTATTACAGAGCTGTTGCAATGATACTCAGCGAAATGATGGGTGAGGGCAGAGCTGACTTTACCAAGAGAGCTGATAAGGCAGGCACAAAGAGAGTTTACTATCTCTCAATGGAATTCCTTATGGGTAAATCTCTTCGTAATAATCTTTACAACCTTAATCTTCAGAAAACATTTACATCTGCACTCAAAGATTTTGGTGTTAATATTGAAAAGCTTTATGATTGCGAGCCTGATGCAGGTCTCGGTAACGGTGGTCTCGGCAGACTTGCAGCCTGCTACCTTGATGGTCTTGCAACTCAGGAATATCCCGCAAGAGGTTACTCAATTCTTTATGAATACGGTATTTTCAAGCAGAAACTTATTGACGGTTGGCAGACAGAGCTTCCCGACAACTGGCTTCCCGGCGGTGATGTATGGCTTATGCCTCGTGAAGAAAGCGCAGTTGAAATCTGCTTCGAAGGCAGAGTTGAAGAAATCTGGGAAGACCATTATCATCACGTAGAGCTTAAGGATTATACATCAATCCAGGCTGTACCTTTTGATATGTTTGTTGCAGGTAAAGACGGTAAGGGTATCAGCGTGCTCCGTCTTTGGACAGCAAGAGCTCCCGGTCTTGATATGGCTCTGTTCAATCAGGGTGACTATATGAAGGCTATGGAAAGAAATGCTATGGCACAGGTTATCAGTAAGATTCTCTATCCTGCAGATAATCATCCCGAAGGTAAGAGCCTTCGTCTTCGTCAGCAGTATTTCCTTGTTTCTGCATCAATTCAGGATATCATCCATCATCACCTTCGTCAGTACGGCACTCTTGACAATCTTGCTGAAAAGGTTGCTATCCACGTTAATGATACACATCCCACACTTGCAATTCCCGAGCTTATGAGAATTATGCTTGACGAATGCGGCTATGGTTGGGATGATGCATGGAATATCGTTACAAAGACTGTTGCATACACAAACCATACAGTTATGAAAGAAGCTCTCGAATGCTGGAGCGTTGACCTTATGCAGCGTCTTATCCCCAGAGTTTATGAGATTATGAGAGAAATCGACAACCGTTTCAGAAGCTATGTATGGAACTCAACATATGATGCTGATTATGTTGAAAGAACAGCTATCATTTCAAACGGTGTTGTCAGAATGGCTAACCTCTGTGTTGCAGGTTGTCACAGCGTAAACGGTGTTTCCGCACTTCATTCTCAGATTCTTAAAGATACAGTTTTCAATGACTTCTACAGACTCACTCCCGATAAGTTCAAGAATGTAACAAACGGTATTGCTCACAGACGTTGGCTCTGTCAGGCAAACCCCGGTCTTACAGAATATCTCACAAAGCTTATCGGTGATGATTTCATTCTCGAAGGCTCAGCTCTTGAAAAACTCAGAGCTTATGCCGAAGATGAAAAAGTTCTCGGTGATATTGAAAAAATCAAGTTTGAAAACAAAAAGAGATTTGCTGCATACATCAAGAAAGTTCAGGGTGTTGAACTTGACCCCAATTCTATTTTTGATGTTCAGGTAAAGAGACTTCACGAATATAAGAGACAGCATCTCAATGCTATAAATATTCTTGCAAAGTATCTTGAAATCAAAGAAAATCCCAATGGTAACTATGTGCCTCACACATACATTTTCGGTGCTAAGGCAGCTCCCGGTTACTTTGTTGCAAAGAAAATCATCAGCTTCATCATTGCTCTTGCTGATATGATCAATAACGATCCCGATGTAAACAAGTTTATGAAGGTTGTTTATGTTGAAGATTACAACGTAACTGCAGCAGAAATTCTTATGCCCGCAGCAGATATCTCAGAACAGATTTCACTTGCAGGTACAGAAGCTTCAGGTACAGGTAATATGAAGCTTATGATCAACGGTGCTGTTACACTCGGTACAATGGACGGTGCAAACGTAGAAATCTATGAATCTGTAGGTGATGACAACATCATCATCTTCGGTATGAGTACACCAGAAGTTGAACAGCTCAAAAAAGCAGGTTACAATCCCACAAATTATTATCATAACAATGTTGAACTTCACAAGGCTATTGATTTCATCAATAATCAGGGCATTAACGGTAAATTCTTCCCTGAAGTGGGTGCAACAATAATTCATCACGATCCGTATATGGTTCTTGCAGACTTTGCGGATTACAGAACTGCTCAGAAGAAGGCAGAAGCTCTCTTCCTTGACAGAAAAAAATGGAATCAGATGTCACTTATGAACATCGCAGGTGCAGGTATCTTTGCTGCTGACCGTTCAATCAACGATTATGCAAGAGATATCTGGCATACAGGTTCTTCAAAAGGAAAGAAGTAATTTATGTTTTTCGTGCCCTTTGATTCAAGAGACACAAGACACAAATCAACATTCGGAAGTACAGCCGCAGGGGAATCCCTGTGGCTTTGTGTCTATATGCCTCGTGAAATGATGTGCAGTGCTGTTTATCTTGTTACAGGTCTTGACGGTAAAGAAAAAAAATACATAAACCTTGACTGGAAATCAACCGACGGTATCACAGAGTGGTGGGGTATAGAATTTTCCTTTGCAGAGAAAGGGCTTCATTTTTATCACTTTGAATATGATACATCTTTCGGAAGAGGCAGAATTTTTCATCATTCAGGAGGTAAAGGTCATTTCTGTGATCACGGGAATGAATGGCAACAGACTGTATATTCACCTGATTTTGTCACTCCCGAGGATTTTCCAGGTGGTGTGATGTATCAGATTTTCCCGGACAGATTTTTTGCATCATGTACAGAAAAGAAAAATGTTCCGTTAGACAGAGTTATGCACAAATCTTTTGATGAAGAGCCTGAATGGCAGGAAAATCCCGTTCATCATCGCTGGAATGTGGATTTTTACGGCGGCGACCTTAAAGGAATAGAGATGAAACTGCCTTATCTCAAAGAATTGGGCGTTACCTGTATTTATCTCAACCCTATTTTTGAATCACATTCAAATCATCGTTACGACACGGCAGATTATCTGAAAATTGACCCTCTTCTCGGTGATTATGATGATTTTGTGTCCCTTTGCAAAGCCGCAGATGAATATGGAATGAAGATTCTGCTTGACGGTGTGTTCAGTCATACGGGTGCAGACAGCAGATATTTCAATATTTACAAACGATATGAAAACAGAGGAGCTTATAATTCTCAGGAATCTGAGTTTTACTCCTGGTTCAATTTCAAAAAGTGGAATACTGAGTATGCTTCCTGGTGGGGAATCAACACTCTTCCCGAAACGAATGAAGAAGACGAAAATTTCTGCGAATTTATTGCAGGTAAAGACGGTGTTGTGGAAAAATGGCTGAAAGCAGGCGCTTACGGTTTTCGTCTTGATGTTGCTGACGAACTTCCCGACAGTTTTATTGTAAAACTCAGAAAAGCTGTAAAAAGAGTAAATCCTGACGGACTTCTTCTCGGTGAAGTCTGGGAAGATGCAAGCAATAAAATCAGTCACGGTGGCAGAAGAGAGTATTTTCAGGGTGATGAACTTGACTCTGTAATGAATTATCCTTTCCGCACAGCTATCATTGATTTTATGAAAACAGCCAATGCAGAGCAATTTATGGACAGAGTGCTCACAATATGCGAAAATTACCCACCACAGGTCCTGTGTTGCCTTATGAATCATCTGGGGACTCACGATACTGAAAGAATTTACAGTGTTCTGGGAGGCCTCAGCGGCGAGAATATAGGCAGAGCAATTCAGCGCAGACTTACTCTTACAGGTAAACAGAAAGAACGTGCAGAAAAGCTTCTTCGTCAGGCTGTTGTGCTTCAGTATACACTTCCCGGTGTGCCGTCACTTTATTACGGTGACGAAATGCTTACAGAAGGTCTTAAAGACCCATTTAACAGAACATTCTTCCCATGGGGTAAAGAGAAGACTCAGCTCTGGTATGACCTTAAAAAACTCGGAGAAATCAGAAAAAAATATGATTGTCTGAGAAAAGGGAAGTTCTATGCTGTTTCTGCTTCAATGGGCTGTGTTGCGTATGTCAGAGCAAGTGAAAAGGACAAACTTTTGATTATCGCAAACAATAATGACCACGAAATCACATATTATCTGCCTGATGACTGGCATAATTCAAGATGCATCACTGGTCATAATATGACATATTGCTCAGTTGATATTGATGCTAATTCAGCAGTTATAATTGAGCGGTGATAAAAAAATAAGCTTGTACAGTTTTGTTTCTGTACAAGCTTTTTGTTTTTGTTAAAATTTCTGCTTAGACATTATCCATGCTAGTGCATGCTGATACTGATTGTCTTTAGTTAAATTCTCTGTTGCTTCTTTCTGCTCGATTTCATAATCGGGTATTACACCTACAGCATCATAACAGTCGCTTTTATAAGGCATCAGTTTTGCAGTCGTCAGCACAAGAGCTCCGCCTTCTTCAAGCTCAAAGATTTTCTGGTATGAACCGTTTCCGGCAGTAGTTTTTCCCACAACAGTACCGATTCCGAAATCTTTTATATCGCAGGCAAGTAATTCACCTGCGCCTGAAGTTTTTTCGTTTGTAAGCACAGCAACGGGGATATCAACACTTTCCGCATCTGCGGCAAAAACAACAGTGTTTGTGTTGTTTTTGTCAACAGCTGTTGCAATTGCTTGTGTACCTGATGTTGCAACGGGTACAAGCATATCAATGATAAG
>JAZUCO010000008.1:0-20410 GCA_045639185.1 Acutalibacteraceae bacterium | reverse complement strand
GTTTTTACCAAATTCATAAAACTATTGTGTTCACAAAAAGGGTATAATACCCCCTATGAAATAAAAAAGTCCTCCTACTTAGTATGTAATTTGTTTGGCATATTTATTATATCACCTTTTTAGATAAAAAGCAATAGGTTTTGCAATTTTTGAAACCCTCTCGGCTAATTTTCTAAAATTTGCAACCCGCAGAATACCCCTGCAAGACTTTACACCCCATTTTTAGGGTAAAGTCTTTCTTGTATCAATCTTGATGGGATTAGGTATAAAACAAGGTGTAACCGCATAAGGTTATACCTTGTTTTTATTGAATTGACGTTCAAAAAAAGGCTGTATATTTTTATACAGCCTTTGTGTTTTATTTACCTGAAACTGTAACGCCGTCAAATGCAACCCAGGGGAATACAGTTGATCCGTCCATTGCAACTTCTTTTGAAATATCAACAATATTGTTGAGCATATCAGCAAGATTACCGCTTATCATTGTTTCAAGAACAGGTTTTGTTATTTTTCCGTTTTCAATAAGGAAACTGTTTTTTGCGACTCCTGAAAAATCACCGTTGCCGGCAGGCTGACCGCCTGATACTCTGCAGACAAGAATACCTTTTTCTGTATTTTTTATAAGTTCATCATAAGGTGTTTCGCCTGCTTTTACTTCCATACAACTACTGAGTGTGGGACATCTCTTTTCGCCCGATTTTCTTGCCGCATACTCAGAAAGTGTGAAGTTTTCAAGCACACCGCCTTTGATTATGTCGCAGTTTTTGGTTCTGTACCCCTCAAGAGTATATCTTTCTCCGCCGATGACTCTGTCATCGAGGGGGATAAGTGAAACTGTGAGTTTGTCTGAAGCAACTTTTTCTCCGAGTTTCTTTCTCCAGGGACTTGTGTTATCCATTATTGAATCGTCACCTGTGAAACTGTCTATCGCTGTGCCGATAATGTCAGCAAGGCAGGAAGGAGCAAAAATTGCTGTGCCTGTGAATTTTCCCTCAAAAGGCTCTGCGTCAAGCTCTTTTTCACACATTTCATACATCATTCTCTGTGTGCCCTTATCTATGATTTTTTTATTAAGGTCAACAAAGTCTATACCTGTTGAGTTGAACGAAGTTGTTTTGTCACCATCGTGTGCGGAGTACATTGAACCGAGTGAATAATAAGATGCTGTGTATGAATATTCAACACCGTTTGTGTTTGCAAATACTGATTTACCTTCAGAGTAGTCAGCTATAAGCTGTTCAATAAAAACTTTGGGGTAATCCTTCTGCATATCATCAAGATATTCATTTATTCTGTCAAAGAATTTATCTCTGTCGCACTCTTCAGCCCCGAAAAAGAAATCTTCGTTTTCGTCTTTTTCTGCAATTGAAAGGCAATCGTCTTCAGTAGATACTTCTGCTGCGGCAACACATTCCTTTGCGGCGGTAATGATTGATTCTTTATCTGTTTTGTTGATTGCAATAACACCTTTTTTGTTATCCTTGATAACTTTCATTGTGACGCCTGAGTCAAAAGTTGAACGCATAAGGCTGAATTCGCCTGCATCAACATTTATTTCATCAACAAGACTGAATTTAACTTTGCACTGAGCGTCATCGGCACCGTTTTCCTTAAGGCAGGAGAGTGTGAACTGTGCAATTTCTTTAAGTTTTGAAATTTCCATAATAACTCCTCCTTATCTTCCGCCGATGTTGATTTTGCATTTTACTGCAGGACCGCCGTCTGAAACGGGCATAGGCTGTTTTTTACCGCAGTAACCTGAACAAGCCCACGAGAATGTGTCAGAGAGCATATCAACAGTCTTGAGCATATCAAATGCTACACCTGAGATTGTGGTATCACGGATAGCTCTGCCGAGTTTACCGTTTTTGATTTCATAACCCATTGTTATACCAAACATAAACTCGCCGGTTGTGTCTGCCTGGCCATTCTGAGTCTTTGTGAGGTAATAACCGTTATCGATAGATTCAATCATATCCTCAAGCCTATCTGTGCCGGGAAGAATTGCAGTATTTCTCATTCTTATGAGCGGTTCGTCAGAGAACGCATATGCTCTTGCATTACCGCAAGGAGTAACACCGAAGTGCATTGCGCTTTCTTTGTTGTTCATATATCCTTTAAGAATACCGTTCTCGATGATAACTGCATCTTCACATACTGTACCTTCATCGTCAACATAAACGGGAAGGGGAACTTCCTTGCCGAATGCTGTGTGTGCATAGTCAATGATTGTGATTTTTTCTGATGCAACTTTATTTCCGATATTGCCTGCTGCAACAGAACCTGCAAGAACAAGGTCTGCTTCTACAGTATGGCCGATAGCTTCGTGTGCAATCATACCTGAAATTGCAGAGTCGATGATACAATCACATACACCTGCTTCAGAGAACACACCTTCTTTTTTCTGCATAAGCTTTTCATAAAGTGAATCAACCTGTTCAAAAAGCTCAGAGGGTGTTGAGAAAATCTGTGTGAAGAAGCCTTTTTTGCAGTTCATAGCTTCAAAAAGCTCAATGTTTGAACCGTCATTTGCTTCTGCCGTCATAGAAACATAAATGCATGAACGGGGAGAGATTGAATGAGAAAAGCTTCCCGTTGATACATGAAGTAATCTTTCAATGCAGTCTGTGCTTATGATAACACCACGGCTTGTGAGGTCTTTATATTTGTTTGCGATGTAATCATCAAGCTCTCTTGCATAATCAAGAAGAACTTTCTGAGGAACATCAATATAGTCGTTCTTTTCCTGATAAAATGCAATCGGAGTTTCAATAAGAGGAGCTTTTCCCTTGTTTACACGTCGGTCAAGGAAAATAGCATTGTCCTGTGCAGCTTTTATAACGTTTTTTACGCTTTCATCTGAGTATTCACCCATTGAAGAAAAACCGTAAACACCATTTTTATAAACTCTTGAACATACACCACCTGATGTTGCTCTTGAATTGCCCACAAGATTGCCTGAAATGATGCTGATTTTGCTGTTTGTATTTACCTGAGAACGGACTTCGGTATAATCACCGATGTCAGCTATGTGTTTTTTTATCAGATCGTTCAGCAATTTGCTGTACCTCCTTAGAATAAGCTTTGAATGGTATCACCTATACCGCTGACGCTGTCACCGAGACTGCCGAAAATACTGTCGAGCATTGAATCTGAGGGAATAATCTGGCTGCTGCCTGAATTATTAGACTGATTCTTGGGGTCGCCCCAGATTTCAATTGTGATTTCCTGTCCTTCGTAAACAACGCTGTTTGCGGGAGGATTCATTGTTGCAACGTGACCGGCTTTCTGACCGCCTGTATTTGCTTTTTCAACAATGTTATATGAGAGATTGAGTTTTCCGAGATAATAAACAGTTTCGGTGAATGGGATTCCTGTGAAGTCTGGAAGTGTAACAGTTGCAGCACCTTTACTGTATGTAAGATTGAGTTTTGAACCTCTTGCAACTTTTGTGCCGGGGGCAATATCCTGATCAAATATTACGTCTTTGCCTACAGTTGCGGATGATTCGGGATTGAGTGTAATCTGAAGACCGTAAGTGTTTGCAAAATCAACAATATATGCATCATCCTTCATGTAATTCTCGAAGTTGGGAATTTCAACCATTGATGAACCACCGGGGAAGTTGAAACTGATGATTCCTGTGAATGCAAGGCACGCAAAGAAAATAAGCATAACAGCAACGATGCTGAAGCTGAGAACAACTGTTGCTACACCTGAGGGGCCTCTTTCATAAGAATCATCTTTAGAAAGAACGGGAATTTCGGGTGTTGCGTTGATAACAACAGGAGCTGCTGTCCTGGGTTTTGCATAGTCGTTAACACTCATTTCACTGATGGGGTCAATGAGAGATGCACTTGCAAGGGCAGATGCCTGCTTTTTCTGCATTTCAAAAGCTTCTTTTGTGAATGATTTTCTCAGGTGTCCGATAGCAGAAGTTCTTTCATCAGGTTGAACCTGGAAAGCACTTATAAATGCAGCGAGAATATAGTCAGGGAGTTCTCTTGCGTAAACTGCGGGAATTGTAAGAAGATCTTCTTCTGCTCTGATTTTTGCATCTATGGGTACAATGCCCGTGATACATTTGTAGAGAGTTGCAATAAAGCCGTATACGTCAGTAGCTTCGGAAAGAGCGGATGTTCTTGAATACTGCTCAATCGCAGCATAACCCTGTCTTAAATCAGCAGCAATTTTTCCGTCCGCCTGACGTACTTCGTTTATGCTGAATCCCCAGAGTTTGAACTTTCCGTTTTCGCAAAGGAAAAGAGTGTCAGGTGAAATTGCACCGTGCACAACACCTTCTTTGTGAAGAGCTTCAATAGCGTCAAGAACAGGGAAGATTTTATCATTTATAGTATTCCAGTCAAGAATATTGTTGTTTTCATCAATAAAATCATTTAGCGTCTGTACACCGTCTGCTTCAGCGATTGCGTAAGCTGTGTCATTTGCCTCAAAAACGTCAAAAACTGTGATTACAGATTCTAAAGCTTTGAGTTTCATTACCTTGTGCCACATATCAAGAAACTGTGTGCGCATAGTCTTGAAATAATCAACATCATTTTCTGCTATAAGAGGTTTGAGTTCGTTCTGCTTGCGAATGCACACCAATTCAGGGAGAAATTCTC
Organism: Acutalibacteraceae bacterium; assembly: GCA_045639185.1. Lineage (GTDB taxonomy): Bacteria > Bacillota > Clostridia > Oscillospirales > Acutalibacteraceae > UBA1081. The sequence goes on along the minus strand of JAZUCO010000008.1, from coordinate 15,785 downwards.
TTATTCTTACGCAGTTGTTTGTGATTGTATCAAGACCAAGGTATGTAACACCTTCAGAATTTCTTTCAAGGATGTCACCTACAATATATTTTCCCGCAAGGGTTGTACCGTATGCAAGAAAAGGTGCTGATTGTTCAGTTTTTGTATCAAAACCGCAGTAGGGACAGATTTCAGCATCACCGATTTCGTTCATACAACCGGGACACAGATTTTTATAAAAGCCCATATTATTACCTCCGGAAATTATTCAATATATTATTTTTATTATATCACAATAAATTTAATTTACAATAATAAAATTATGTTTCGTCATTAAGGACAGCTTCTGCACATCTTATGCCGTCAACAGCTGCAGATATGATCCCGCCTGCATATCCTGCGCCTTCACCGCAAGGATAAAGCCCTCTGATATTTGTCTGAAAGAATTCATCACGAAGAATTCTGACAGGAGAGGAACTTCGGCTTTCAGGAAATGTTAGTACAGCATCGTGAAGTGCAAAACCGTGAAGTTTTTTGTCAAAATCTATAATTGCATCACGGATGGTGTCTGTAACACAATCGGGAAGTACATTTCTTATATCAGACATTTCAACACCAGTGGGGCATGTAGGTGTGACGCCTCCGAGTTTAGTTGATTTGTTACCTTTGAGAAAATCACCCACAAGTTGAGCTGGAGCAGTATAATCTCCGCCACCGTTGATGAAACCTGCCTGTTCAATCTGTCTTTGGAAAGCAAAACCTGAAAGGGGATTGTCATCTTCAAAGTACGAAGGTTCAATTCCCACGAGAATTGCAGAGTTTGCGTTTTCTCCGTCACGGGCAAATTCACTCATACCGTTTGTAACCATTCCGCCTTCTTCACTTGATGCAGCAACAACAGTACCACCCGGACACATACAGAATGTATATCCGCCTCTGCCGTGCAAAGGATGGTTTGAAAGTTTGTAGTCAGCGGCACCGAGAGTAGGATTGTTCCACATATTTCCATACTGAGCTTTATTTATAAGCTCCTGAGGATGCTCAATTCTTGTTCCTACAGAGAATGCTTTTTGTTCCATTCTGACACCTTTTTTATACAGCATTTCAACTGTATCACGGGCAGAATGTCCTGTACAAAGAACAATACAGTCTGTTTCAATATCAATAAGTGAACCGTTTTTGTCTTGGTATGTGAGACCGTGAACAAAATTATTTGCGACAATGATATCTGTCATCTTACAGCAGAATCTTACTTCACCACCCATTGAGATAATATCTTCTCTGATGTTCTTTACAACACCACCAAGTTTATCTGTGCCGATATGAGGTCTTGCAGAATACATTATTTCTTCGGGAGCACCGTGCGCATAGAGCTGATTGAATACTTCTCTGCATCTGCCGTCTTTAATGCCTGTTGTGAGTTTACCGTCAGAAAAAGTGCCTGCTCCGCCTTCACCATACTGAACATTGGAAGATGTATTGAGGCGTCTGTGGGTCCAGAAATCAATAACATCTTTTGTTCTTGTTTCAACGTCGTTGCCTCTTTCAAGGATAATCGGTCTGAGTCCGCATTTTGCAAGAATAAGACCGCAAAGCATACCAGCAGGGCCAAAACCGATGATAACAGGTCTTAATTGAGATGTTCTTTTCACGGGAGGGATTCTGTAATTATATCTTTCTCTGTAAAGAACTTTGTTTGCAGGAAAACGTGCAGCTATATCTTCTTCACCTGATTCGAGTTCAACATCAACGGAGTAAACCATCTTAATGTTATTCTTTTTTCTTGAGTCGATGGATTCTCGCGCAATTTCAAAAGAAGTGAAGTCTGCTTCTGAAACACCTATAACCTTTGCCGCTATTTTTTTGAGATGTTCGGTTGATTCGCCAACATCAAGCGGCAATTCGTTAATTCTAAGCATAATTATTCTCCGTTAAATATAATATTGAGTTTTTACCTGCGCATCGGCCTGAGCTCCATGCCCACGCAAGATTGTAACCGCCGCAGATAGCATCGACATCAAGCACTTCACCGCAGGCAAAAAGGCCTTTTGAATATTTAGATTCAAGTGTTGTACTGTTGAATGCTTTTGTATCTGCACCACCTGCTGTTACCTGAGAGTTATCAAATCCGAGAACTCCTGATGCGTCTGCAATTTCCGAACAGATAACTTCTGTCAATACTGCTATATCATTTTTTGTAAGATTTGAGATTTTTGTGTTGCAATCAATGCCTGCTGCGGTAAGCTTTGCAATTCCGAGCTTTTTGGGCATAACGCCTGACAGCAGATCTTCCGCAAAAAGTGATGGATTCTGTTTTTTTCTTGATTTCACATAATCAAATATTTCTTCAGGAGTAAAAGAGGGTAGTGAGTTGATCACAACTGATATTTTACCTTTTTTGTGATATGCAAAATGTTCAGAAACAGCTCTTGAAACTTCCATTGCCGGTATTCCTGAGATGCCGTAATCTGTATACTGAATTTCACCTGTTGAAGAAGCGATAACAACACCATTTTCGACTATGTAAATTTCTCCTGCTGCTCTTACACCTTTAAGCGCTTTGTTCTTGCGCTTGAGGAGAATTCCTGTAAGCGAAGGAAAAGGTGTTTTTATTTTTATTCCGAAAGCTGATAATAATTCAAAGCATGAGCCGTCTGAGCCTTGCACGCTGGCAGATTTTCCGCCACCTGCAATGATAATTGCATCGGCAGAAATATCGTCGTTGAGAAGATAACCTTTTTTGTTTTTTTCTGCTTTTGTGATTTTTGTGTCACAGATAATTTTAATACCGAGGTTGTCAGCTTCAAATCTCAATGCATCAAGCACGGATGAAGCTTGAAAACTCATAGGATAAAGCCTGCCGTCATCTTCTTCTGCAAGACAAATTCCCATGCTTCTGAAAAATTCGACATTACTTTCAACATTGTATTGACTGAAAATACTTCTGATGAACTTTTTGTCACCTGAGTAGCATTTGTCATCGGTTGATGCATTCATAATGTTGCATCTTCCGTTACCTGTGGCAAGAATTTTTTTACCTGCTTTTGGCAATCTTTCATATACGACGATTTCGATATCAAAGTTGATTGATTTGCTAAATCTTGCAGCTTCTATTGCAGCAGCAAGACCTGAAGCACCGCCGCCGATAACAGCTAATTTCTTTTTTTTCATCAGGAAAAATCCTTTCAAATGTTTAACATTAATATTTTACGCACAAACAGACAATGTGTCAAGTGAAATTACATATTTAATTGTATATAAATTTATTTAAGATAATATATCTTGACAATCATATAACTGTGTGATATACTGTTATCGAATTTTAACCGTAATTGCGGAATATTTATGAATTGGAGATTTGAATTATGGAAAGAATTACAACTCTTGAAACTCGTAACCTTTGCGAAAGTGCACAGAACGGCGGCTGCGGTGAATGCCAGACATCATGCCAGTCAGCATGTAAGACAAGCTGCGGTATCGCAAATCAGCAGTGCGAAAACAAAGACTAATTCAGAAATCATGAATGCCGCTTGATGCGGCATTTTTTTCTGTTATCAGGAGATTGAAATATGGTACATCAATATAAACTCAACGGCTTCAATATTGTCCTTGACTCTTGCTCAGGTTCAATTCACGCTGTGGATGAAGTTGCATATGACATAATTGCTATGTTCAAAGAAAAATCTCAGGATGAAATTGTTTCTGAGATTCTTTATGCATATTCTCACAGAGATGATGTGAATGAGGAAGATGTAAGACTCTGTATTGAAGATATTGCCTCTCTTGAAAAATCGGGTAAACTATTTACACCTGATACTTTTGAGGCTGATGCTACAAGATTCAAAACAAAAAGCGGTAACATTATCAAGGCACTTTGCCTTCATGTTGCACACACTTGTAACCTCAACTGTGCATATTGCTTTGCAAGTCAGGGTAATTACCACGGTGACAGAGGTATTATGTCTTTTGAGGTAGGTAAGAGAGCACTTGATTTTCTTGTTGAAAATTCAGGAAACAGAACCAATCTTGAAGTTGACTTCTTCGGCGGTGAACCGCTTATGAACTGGCAGGTAGTAAAAGACCTTGTTATGTATGCCCGTTCAAATGAGAAAGAAAAAGGCAAGAATTTCCGCTTTACACTGACAACAAACGGTGTGCTTGTTGATGATGACGTTATTGAATTTGCAAATAAAGAAATGCACAACGTTGTTCTCAGTCTTGACGGAAGAAAAGAAATTCACGATGCTGTACGTGTTGACTACGCAGGTAACGGAAGCTGGGAAAGAATCGTTCCCAAATTCCAGAAGTTTGTTGAAGCAAGAGGTGACAGAGAATATTATATGCGTGGTACTTTTACTCACGCCAACCCCGATTTTACAAAAGATATCAACGAAATGCTCCGACTCGGTTTCAATAAGCTTAGTATGGAACCCGTTGTATGTGCTCCCGAAGATGCATCAGCGCTTACTCAGGAAGATCTTCCCGTTGTTCTTGAACAGTATGAGATTCTGGCGAAAGATATGCTGGAAAAAGAAAAAGAAGGTAAGCCTTACACATTCTATCATTATATGATTGACCTTAAAGGCGGTCCCTGCATTTACAAGAGAATTTCAGGCTGTGGATCAGGTACAGAATATATGGCTGTTACTCCCTGGGGTGATCTTTATCCCTGCCATCAGTTTGTAGGCGATGAGAAATTCCTTATGGGTAATGTATTTGACGGTGTCACAAACAATGATGTCCGTGAAGAATTCAGAAGCTGTAATGTATATGTACGTCCCGAATGCAGAGATTGTTGGGCAAAACTTTACTGCTCAGGCGGTTGTGCGGCAAACGCATATCATGCAACAGGCACAATCACAGGTATTTACGAATACGGCTGTACTCTCTTCAAGAAGAGAATGGAATGTGCAATTATGATGCAGGTTGCAAAGGAATTGGGTAAATAATGAACACCCCGATATTTGATTTTGTGAAAAGATATTCACAATCTGAAGCAGCAAGGCTTCATATGCCGGGTCATAAAGGTGTTTCTTTTCTTGGCTGTGAAAACCTTGATATAACTGAAATAAACGGTGCTGATGCGCTTTATAATGCAGACGGTATTATAGCGGAAAGTGAAAAGAATGCAACTTCACTATTCGGAAGTGTTGCTACATTTTATTCTGCAGGCGGTTCATCTCAGAGTATAAAAGCGATGATGTCTCTTGCAAAAAACGGCAGAAAAGATTTCACAGTGCTTGCTGCAAGAAATGTTCATAAATCATTTATATACGCTTGTGCATTGCTTGGTATCAAAGTTCGATGGCTGTTTGATGATAATGAGAATTTTTCTCTTTGCAGATGTAATGTCACTGCAGAATATCTTGAATATGAGCTGAAAAAAGAGAATGCTGATGCTGTTTATATTACATCGCCTGATTATCTCGGTGGTATGAATGATATAAGATCACTTGCAGATGTTGCACACAGATACGGAGCACTGATGCTTGTTGACAATGCACACGGCGCATATCTTCATTTTCTTGAAAAAAGTCTTCACCCGATCGATCTCGGAGCTGATATGTGTTGTGATTCTGCACATAAGACATTACCTGTTTTGACAGGCGGTGCGTATCTTCATATTAACAATAAAATGTTTGTAAATTCAGCCAAATCAGCACTTGAGATGTTTGGTTCAACAAGTCCGTCATACCTTATTCTGCAGTCTCTTGACTTATGTAATGCGTATCTTGCAGACGGATATAAGAATATGCTTGCAGAGTGCGTAACGAATGTTACAAAACTCAGAATTGCACTTGCAGTAAACGGTTGGAAGAGTGTTGACAGTGATCCGCTGAAGCTTACTGTTCTTACAACAGGAACAGATTTTTCGGACAGACTCAGAAAATACGGAATAGAGTGTGAATATGAGGATCCTGATTACACAGTAATGATGTTTACACCGGAAACAGATGTTTCTGTATATGAGTTGGTTTTGACAGCAGCAGGAAAGTGTGATTCAGAGATTTCAGAATCAGTTCTTGAATTCAGAAAACCTGAAAAATTCTGTGAAATAGAAGATGCGATGTTTTCTGAATCTGAATATATAAGCACAGAGAATGCCGTTGGCAGAGTTGTTGCAGATACAGCGGTTGGTTGTCCTCCTGCTGTTTCAGTTCTTGTAAGCGGAGAGATTATAACTGAATCTTCTGTTGAAATTATGAAATATTACGGCATTACTTCAATTAAAGTAAAAAAATAAAGGAGCTGATTTTTCAGCTCCTTATATTTTTGTATTTTTTTACTGTTTTGCGCCTTCATCGAACTTTTCAAGGACTTTTACGCTTACTGCATAGCAATCTGCGAGGCCTTCAAGGTTCATATTGTCATAAGTATCTCTTCTTGTGTGATAATAATCTTCAAGAGCGTGGTTAAGACCTGTGATACCAGCAGAACGGAAACCTGCCTGAGAAAATGCAGCATTATCTGTTGCACCACCGAGAGGGGGAACCATGCCTTTAAGACATTTGATTCCGAGTTCTTCTGCACATTCTACAAAAAGGTCTGTTACTTCTGTATCTGATTTGACTGTGGCATTGAGGTCACGATAATTTGCCATAAGATATTTGGGGTCATGAATTGTATCATAAGAGTAGAAGAAAGTGGGGACATCTCTGAATTCATCTTTGTGAGCTTCACACCATGCTTTTGAACCTCTGAGACCTGCTTCTTCTGAGCCTGTGATAACTACACCGATTTCAGTGTTTTCAAACTCTATACCTTCATCCTGAAGAGCTTTGAGGATTGCAATACCGATGTAACAACCTGAAAGATTATCGTTTGCACCGTCAACAACGCGCTTTTTGTCCCACATTTTATAAAGACCAATCATAAAAGGAACAAAAATAAGACCTGCAAGTGAAGCGATGAAGAGAGGTTCTTCTGTAGTAAAGGGAACGTATACAAAACCGAATTTCACTAGTTTTATGATTGAAAGAATAAGATAGAAAAGAGCTCCGAGAACGCAGATAATTGCGTGAAGTTCAAATGCTATGCCGCCAAAACGATAGTTTACGGGCCATTCCCAGCAAGCATCGGGATGACCGTTGAAAAGAATTCTTCTCTTTACTTCTCCTTTACAGCTTTTTATCGCAGTAACGTTTGTACCTGTTTTTTCTGGAAAGAACTTATCAACAACTTTTTTGTACATACCAAACTGCAGAACCATAATTGTAAATCCTGCAAGTACGAGTAATACAGCAGCAAGAGGGAATACAAAGAAAAGTGGAATCGCAGCGAGTGCGAAAGTGATTGTGAAATAAATCCAACCAAAGAATGAGCCGGGATTTTCTTTGAATGATTCAATCTGAATTCTGTCACAACCGCAATCTTTCTTCAATGACTCAGCCATATATTCACATGCTTGTCTCTCACCCTTTGAACCCGGGTCTCTTTTTTCAAAATTTTTGATGATGTATGTAATTTCATCAACCATAAACTTTGCAGCTTCATCTTTTTTGTCAATTATATTTTTAAGATTCACAAAAAAGCCTCCTCATAAAATTTTAATTTTATTTTAACATATTGTTAATAAAAAATTATCAATTTTTTTTCAATTTACAATGAATTTTGTATGAATATATATGGAATTTGCAAGGAATAAATCCACATTACCTTACATGTTGTCTATTTGTTGCAGCTTAATTTATTGCATTAAAATATGGATTAATTTTTTTGTATAATTAATTATTATAAATATTTATTTATTCTTATTGCATAATCTAATATTTTATGATATTATAAATTGAATTTATTTGTTTTAATGAAAGGGTCGATATTTTTGAATTCAAATCAGTTGCAGAAGAAGCAGAGTATTTTTAAGCGCAACTCATATTGTTTTATGTCTGCATGTGTTGCTGCTGTAATAATGCTTTTTGCTTATGTAGTATGGGAGTTTTTCCCCTTCGGTTCGAATATTATTCTTCGAATGGACCTCTATCATCAGTACGCTCCTCTTTTTGCAGAGCTTTATGAGCGTATTTTTGGTGGAGATACACTTCTTTATTCGTTTACATCAGGTCTCGGAAGCGGCTTCCTTGGAAACTATTTTAATTATCTTTCCAGCCCGACACTTCTCTTTGTCCTGATATTCGGTCACAAGAATATTCCGGAAGCTATTGCTGCAATGGTACTTGTAAAAGCTGCAGCATCAGCTTATACATTTACTTATTTTGCCGGAAAGGTCACAAAGAAAACATCAATTGCTACTGCAGCATTTGGTCTTCTTTATGCATTTTGCGGATATTTTGTTGCATATTACTGGAATATAATGTGGCTTGATGCTGTTGTAATGTTTCCCATAGTAATGCTTGGTATCTGGTATATTATCAATGAGAGAAAATGTATGCCTTACGTGCTTTCTCTTGCATTTATCATGATGACAAACTACTATATGGCATATATGGTCTGTATGCTTTCTGTTATTTTCTTCATCTATTTTTATTTCTCACAGTACAGTATTTCAGACAAGCTCAATAAAGATGTTATCATTAAGGATAAGTACAAGAAGACACTTGGTGTGAGTATTTTTAATTCAAGATTCCTTTCAAGCGGCTTTACATTTGCAGGTTCATCTGTTCTTGCTGCTATGATTGCTGCATTTTCTCTTCTTCCCGTATTCTTTATTCTTCAGAGTTCATCTGCAACTAATTCAAATTTCCCGACCACATTCTCATCATATTTTTCAATTTTTGATTTCTTTGCAAACCACCTTGCAGGTGTTGAACCTACTATCAGAAGCAGCGGTAATACTGTTTATCCCAATGTTTATTGCGGTATTATCACTCTTGTATTACTGCCTCTTTATATGTTCTCAAAGAAATTCTCAATCAAGGAGAAAATTGCTTCAACTGTTGTTGCTGCATTGTTCTTCTTCAGCTTCAATACAAATGTGCTCAATTATATCTGGCACGGTTTCCATTTTCCCAACGATCTTCCTTACAGATTCTCATTTGCTTATTCATTCTTCCTTCTCTTCATTGCATATAAGGTATTTGTGAATATTGAGAAGATATCTTCAAGAGACATTCTTATGTCTGCATCAGGCGTGGCTCTTTTCTGTGTATTTGTTGAAGAAATCGGTTCTGCAAATGTAGATCAGACAGTTGTGTGGACAAGCATTATCTTTGCAATTGTCTATGCTGTTGTTCTTGCATTTATAAAGAATCCTAAATATGCAAAAGTATCAGTTTCTGTACTTCTTCTTACTGCAGTCTGCGCTGAACTTCTCATTGCAGATACACCCAATTACAAAGTAACACAGACAAAGGATTCATACACAAGTTCGTATGATGACACAATGGCTGCTGTTGACATTGTAAAGGAAAAAGAAGGTGAAGACAGTTTCTACCGTATGGAACTTGCGGATCTTCTTACACGCATGGATAATTGCTGGTTCTACTATCCAGGTGTTTCAACTTTCACATCAATGGCATATGAAGATGTAGCTCATCTTCAGTATTATCTCGGACTTTTCGGTAATGAAATCAATAGTTACACATATAACTGCCAGACAGGCCTCTACAACTCAATGATGTCAATTAAGTACGTCATTGATAATGACGCTTATGTTCCTACAGATAATTATAAGCCTCAGATGGATAATAACTTCCTTTATACAAAGGTTGATTCATACAATGACAATATAATATACGAAAATAATTACTGGTTACCTGTTGCATTCTCTGTTAATGAGAAAACAGATATCAGATGGTTATATAACAACGGTGGTTCAGGAAACAATAATCCTTTTGCTTCTCAGAATGATTTCTATTTCAATGCAACAGGTATTCCCGGAATTCTTGAGCCTATGACCGGTGTTGTTTCTGATACAAGAAATATTGAAGATATAGGTGATTATAGTGTTAATCAGGGGAACTTCAATATTTATAAGAAGAATACAAGCGACAAGGGTAATGAAGTCACCTTCAGATATGAAGTGAATGAATCAAAGAATGTATATCTGTATTTCTCCTGCCGTGATGTTTCGTCTGTGCTTGTTTCTGCAGGCGGATTCACTTACAATCAGTCACTTGATAACAAGTCCTACGTTCTTGACCTTGGAAATGTTGACGCAGGTGAAGAGATATATATTTCCTACAGCCTTAAGGATGATTCAGTAAGCGGTTCCGTAAGTCAGTATGTGTACTCACTTAACAAGGATAAATTTATTCAGGCTTATAATTCAATCAAAGAAAACGGTGCACTTGAAGTTTCTGAAAATAATGAACGTTATATCAAGGGTACGATCAATCTTGCAAAGGGTAAAATGCTTTACACATCTATTCCTTATGATAAGGGCTGGAGTGTGTATGTTGATGGTGAAAAACTCAGCGACGAGAATATTGTAAAAATCGGTAATGCTCTTATGGGTGTATATATGGAATCAGGTGAACACACTGTTGAATTCAAGTACACTCCCAGAGGATTGCTTCTCGGTATCGGTATTTCTGTTATAGGTCTCGCAATTCTCATCGCGTTTATCATTTTCAAAAATAAGAAGATTTTCATTTTCTCCGATGTGTTCAAATCTGATGTTATTGAGCTTGGCAGATGGAGAGATGTTTCTGCTGAAGCTGAAAGAGAAAATGCTGAGATTATTGCAGAAGAGGAATTTTCAGAAATTCTTGATGAAGCAATAGAGGAGGAAATTATTACTCCCGAGGCTGACGATGCATGGAATGCAGCTCTTGCGGCAGCAGAAAATTACGCAAAGACAATTTCACTTTTTGATATCAAAGAGGATGAAACTGTCATTGAAGCGGAATCAGATGATTCAGAAGAAGAAATTGTTCCTGAAGAAACCGAGGTTTCTGAAGAAGAGAATGAAGATATTACAGATGATTATGACATTTCAGAAGATACTGTATATGAAGCAGATTCAGAAAAGTCTATCGATGCTGTTCTTGATGAATTTGAAAAATCAACAAATGATTTTGAAAAAAGTGTAAAAACAAAAATCTCTGCTGATGACAAAAAGTCTGCTAATAAAAAGAAGTTCAACTTAACAATCTTCGTTATCGTAATTGTTGCAGCTGTTTTTGCTGCTGTTGCTATAATGTTATATGCTGCATCTAATGCATCAGAAGAACCTGAAAATGACAGTGTTCAGACAATTGTAACAACAACAGAAAATGCTGAAGAATCAACAGAATCTCTTTCTGCTGAACTTACAACTGTTTCAACAACTGCACCTTCAACAGAACCCTCTTCTGCTGAAATAACTTCAGAAAATATTACTGAAGAGAAGACTACTGAAGAGATAACAACAGAAGAAAAAACAACAGCGGAAAAGACAACTGCCGCCTATGACGGTGAATTTGAATTATACACAGTTAAATCCGGTGATAATTTCTATTCAATTCTTCGTTCTTTGAATCTTCCTGACACTCCCGCAAATGTTCAGCTTATTTTGGACATTAACGGTATTACTGTAAATGATTTCAGAGTTGGTATGACTTTGAAAATCCCTACAGATATCTAAAAAATTGGAGCGGCAAATTAATGCCGCTCATTTTTACAGGTGATGTTTATGGCAATCTGTTATATTATCAGTGCAGGTGACTGCGAGTGTGTAAAAATTGAAAAGACTCAAGAAGATATTATAATTGCTGCAGATTCAGGTCTTCGTTATTGTCAGCGTGACAATATTGTACCGGATATTATTATCGGTGATTTTGATTCCCTTGGCTTCATTCCTGAAACTGAAAGCAAAATTGTTCTTCCTGTTGAAAAGGATGATACTGATACATCTTATGCAATAAAATATGCTATGGAAAAAGGTTTCAGTGAGTTTGTGATTTTCGGAGCAACCGGCGGAAAGCGTCCTGACCACACATTTGCAAATATTGCATTACTCAGCTTTATTTCAAAAAATGGCGGTAAAGGCTTTATTGTAGATTGTGATTATACCATAACTGCAATTACTGATTCTGTAATAAGATTTCCTGCTCATATGAAAGGTGATATATCTGTTTTCTCATTTGATGAAAAATCAATAGGTGTTACTGAGAAGGGGCTTAAATATACTCTTAATAATGCTGTTGTTGAAAACTGCAATCCCATTGGTGTCAGTAATTCATTTATAGGGCAAGAGAGTTATGTCGAAGTTAAAAACGGAACTCTTGTAATATATTTTAATGGTGATTTTTCTGATTTATCTATTGACAAATTGAAATGAAGTGTTATAATACTCTTGAAAAATGAATACACACCATATAGGGGTGCTTGAAAAGGCTGAGATACACAAATGTGTGAACCCTTTAACCTGATACGGATAATGCCGGCGTAGGGAATATACAGACAGATTGATTTTGTTTTCAATTCACGCACTGCATTGGTTGATGTGGTGCGTTTTCTTTTTTAATAAAATTTACGGAGGTAAAAAACTATGCAAGCAAGCGTAGCAATCCAGGTTCTTCCCGGAACAACAGATGATAATGAGGTAATCAGAATTGTTGATGAGGTTATAGCCTACATCAAAAGCACAGGACTCAATTATTATGTAGGTCCCTTTGAAACAACTATTGAAGGTGACAGTTACGATCAGCTTATGGAAATTGTAAAAGAATGTCAGCATGTAGCAGTCAGAGCAGGTTGTGAATCTGTATCAGCTTACATAAAGGTTTGTTATAAACCCGAAGGCGGTGTTCTTACAATTGACAAAAAAGTTACAAAACATCACAAGTAAAGTTTCACCTGTTATTACTCTCATATTAATAACAGGTATATGGGCTGTAATTTGCGGTTTTGAACTGGTTCCGGCTTATATGTTACCTTCGCCTGTTGCTGTTATTGATGCGTTTATAACGGATTTCCCGATGTTGATGCAGCATTCAGCCACTACATTGGCAGAGGCAGGAGCAGGACTCGGTATCGGAATTATTTCAGCGTTCATCACAGCTTCCCTGATGGACAGATTCAGACCTATATATAATGCAATTTATCCGTTGTTGATAATTACACAAACTATTCCTACCGTTGCTATTGCTCCTATCCTTATTATGTGGATGGGCTTTGATATGGCACCTAAAATTGCGCTTATTGTAATTACAACATTCTTTCCGATTACGGTCGGACTGCTTGACGGCTTTGCAAGTGTTGACCCTGATGCTGTTTCACTTCTCAGAAGTATGGGGGCGGGAAATTTCAGAATATTCTTTTCCGTTAAAATTCCGTCAGCACTAAGTTACTTTTTTGCAGGACTGAAAATATCTGCATCGTATGCTGTTTTAGGCGGTGTTATTGCTGAATGGCTCGGTGGCTTTGAAGGACTTGGTGTATATATGACGAGGGTCAGAAAAGCATATCAGTTTGATAAAATGTTTGCCGTTATACTTTTAATTATTATTATCAGTCTGCTCCTTATGCTTGCGGTGTCTCTTATAAGAAAGGCCGTAATGCCCTGGGAGCGTAAAGGAGTTTTGAAAAAATGAAAAAAATCACAGCTTTATTACTTTCTGTTATGCTTGTGTTTGCATTTTCTGCTTGTACAGGAACAAATAATAATGAAGAAGCATCAACAGACGGAAACAATAATGAACTTAAAGAAATCACATTCGCTCTTGATTGGACTCCCAATACCAATCATACAGGTCTTTATGTCGCTCAGGAAAAAGGTTATTTTGCTGATGCAGGATTTGATGTCAATATTGTTTTTGTTGAAGACAGCAGTTCTGCAACACAGTGTGCAACAGGACAGGCACAGTTTGCAATTGAAGCGCAGGATACCCTTGCAGCAGCATTTGTCAGCGATACTCCTCTCGATGTAACAGCAGTTGCGGCTATTCTTCAGCATAATACATCAGGTATCATTTCAAGAAAAGGAGAGGGGCTTGATTCTCCGAAAGGTCTTGCAGGCAAAACTTATTCCACATGGAATTCTCCTGTTGAGGTTGCAATGCTTGAATCTGTAGTTAATACCGATGGCGGTAATTTTAACGATGTTACACTCATTCCTAATACTATTACTGATGAGCCGGGTGCTCTTTCCGCTCACCAGACTGATGCTATCTGGGTATTCTACGGATGGGGCGGTATTAATGCCGAAGTTCAGAATTTTGAACATGACTTCTTCTATTTCAAAGATATTGATCCCGTTTTCGATTATTACACACCTGTAATCATCGGTAATAATGATTATCTTGAAAACAATTCTGATGATGCAAAAGCATTTCTTACTGCTGTCAGAAAAGGTTATGAATTTGCCGCAGGTAATCCCGATGAGGCCGCTCAGATTCTTATAGATGCCGATAATACAGGCTCTCTTAAGGGGTCGGAAGAACTTGTAAAAAAGAGTCAGGCATGGATTTCAGAACAGTATATTGCAGATGCTGAAAGATGGGGCGAAATTGATCCTGACAGATGGAACGGTTTTTATGACTGGCTCAATGAAAATAATCTTGTAGCAAAGGAACTTCCGCATGGAACAGGTTTTTCAAATGAATACCTCAGCTGATAGCTGTGTTTTATTATCAGAAAATATCAGTAAATCTTTTGACGGAAATAAAATTATAAATAATATCAATATTTGCGTTAAAAAGAATGAGATTGTTTCACTGCTCGGACAGAGTGGTGTCGGAAAATCAACACTTTTTAATGTGCTGTCGGGACTTTATATGCCCGACAGTGGAAAAGTGACACTCAACGGTGAAAATATAACAGGTCGTCCGGGAAAAGTCAGTTATATGCTTCAGAAGGATCTTCTTCTGCCTTATAAGACTGTTCTTGATAACACTGCATTACCGCTTATTGTAAAAGGTGAAAAGAAAAAAGTTGCCAGAGAAAAGGCTGCTGAACTGTTTGGCAAGTTCGGACTTGACGGATGCGAAAAAAAATACCCATCACAACTTTCGGGTGGTATGAGACAGCGTGCGGCACTTCTGAGAACATATCTGTCATCACAGGGAATAGCTCTTCTTGATGAACCATTTTCCGCACTTGACACCCTGACTAAATCCGCAATGCATAAATGGTATCTTGAAATAATGTCTGAAATTGATCTTGCAACGGTTTTTATCACACATGATATAGACGAAGCAATACTTCTTTCGGACAGAATATATATTATGACCGGCAAACCGGGTGAGATTACTTCGGAAATAATTATCAGCGAGAAGAAGCCAAGAAAAGAAAGCTTTAATCTGACAGAAGAATTCCTTGAATATAAGCGTCTTATTGTGGAAAAACTATTATAAATAAAATAATAAAAAAATATTAAAAAAATTAAAAAAAATGCTTGACAAATGAAAGTTATTAGTATATAATAACTTTCGTCTTAGAGGTATAGTGTAACGGTAACACTCCGGACTCTGACTCCGTCATTTAAGGTTCGAATCCTTATACCTCTGCCAGAACAAGAGCCATCGGCAACAGCCGGTGGTTTTTTTATTTTACAATTCATATAAGTAATTGAAATTTATCTGACGATATGCTATTATTTCAATCAGAGGTGTTTGTATGTATTACGGTATGGTTTCTGCCGCTGTTATAATGTTCGGTCTGCAATTTTTCTTCAATCAGAAGTATGAAGCAGGCATGGGTAACGGCAAAAAGGCGTCAATGTGGTTTATTCTTCTGAGTAATGTCGTTGGACTTTTTATTCTTCTTGTTGTAAACGGATTTAAAATGGAATTTACACCGTTTACCTTTATTGTAGCTTTTGTTGCTGCTGTAAATATGCTGCTATATAATATCTGCAGTATGAAGGCACTCGGAAAAATCAATCTCTCGCTTTATTCGCTTTTCAGTATGCTGGGTGGTATGCT
>JAZUCO010000007.1:0-16025 GCA_045639185.1 Acutalibacteraceae bacterium | reverse complement strand
AGCGTAGCGAGTAACAAGGTTATGATGCAAAGCATCATGTTCTTATTACGAGCGTAGCGAGTAACAAGGTTATGATGCAGAGCATCATGTTCTTATTACGAGCGTAGCGAGTAACAAGGTTATGATGCAAAGCATCATGTTCTTATTACGAGCGTAGCGAGTAACAAGGTTCTTAAACATGAAATGTTTAAGGTTCTTATATCCATTTAACTATGGAGGCAGATTGAATTTACCTCTGAATTGTAACAGATTTGTTTTATTGTGTCAACAAAAAGTTGCATATATAAACCTCTGTTTCGGGGTTAAAATATGTACAAAATAAAATCAAAAAAAGGTTGACAATGCCTGTCTGTATGTTATATAATATCTATTCGCAGGGGCAAATTATGCCCTGACATCTTATTAATCCTGAGACGGTGCAGTTAGGCGCCGCGGAATGAATGGGGGTAACCTGAAAATGAAGAGAACATATCAGCCCAAGAAGAGACACACACAGAAGGTTCACGGTTTCCGTGCAAGAATGTCAACAAGAAATGGCCGCAAGGTTCTTGCTCGCCGTAGAGCAAAGGGCAGAAAAGCAATTGCTGTTTAATTTCTGAACACGGCAATGAATTCTGTTGAAACATTAAAAACGAACAGCGACTTCCGCCGTGCTTATGCACGCGGCAAGTCCTACACAAATCCTGCGTTGGTGATGTATGTAAGAAAGAACCGCGCGGGTTCTTGTCGTATAGGCATAACTGCGAGCAAAAAGATCGGCAACGCAGTTCAGCGCAACAGGGCAAGACGTGTAATCAGAGAATCTTTCAGGCAGATTAAGCTTCCGCTGAAAAGCGGGTTTGACATCGTTTTTGTCGCAAGGACAAAAACGGTGTTCAAAAAGAGCACTGAAATATATGATATTATGTTGCCTATGTTGAAAGATGCAAAGGTTGTTATCAATGAAGAAAGCAGCTCTTAAACTTATACGTTTTTATCAGAGAAAGATTTCTCCCCTTTTCGGTCCTAAATGTCGTTTTTATCCCACCTGTTCAGCCTACACATTCGAGGCAATTGAAAAATACGGTGTCTTAAAAGGATCTGCACTGGGAATTTCAAGAATAATGCGCTGCAATATTCTTTTTCCCGGCGGAGTTGATCCTGTACCCGATCTGAAAGAGAAATTCAAGAAAAAATAATTCATAAATGAAGGAATTAAATTATGCAAGCACTTTATGATATGCTGGCGGTACCCTTTGGTTGGGTGCTTAGTTTTTTTTATGACATATTCAGCAACTACCTCGTTGCACTTTTTGTACTGACACTTCTTGTTAAGCTTATTCTGCTTCCCTCTTCAATCAGCCAGCAGAAGAACTCAGCAAAGCAGGCAAGACTTCAGCCCAAAATCAACAGAATAAGACAGAAGTATTCAAACGGCGGTCAGCCCACAAGAGAAATGCAGATGAAGATTCAGGAGGAAACTCAGGCTCTTTATCAGAAAGAAGGATTCAGCCCCATGTCAGGCGGTTGTGCTCCCCTTCTTATCCAGTTTCCCATTATGATCGGTCTTTACGGTGTTGTAAGAACTCCCATTTCAAAGGTTCTTAACATCAGCACAGACTTCATAAACAAGGCTGCAACTGCTCTTGACATTGCAACTGATGCAAAAAATATAAACGATGTTGAAATCAATCTTCTTAACAAACTTACAGCAAATAATATCCCTGACAGTCTCAGCGCATATTCAGAAGAAATTATGAAGCTTAAAGATCAGTTTATGCTTTTCGGCAAACTTGACCTTACTCTGACTCCCGACTGGAAAGATCCTTCAATCCTCTGGCTTATTCCTGCGCTTGTACTTGTGCTCGGTCTTATCACAGGCCTTATTATGTTCAACAAGCAGAAGCAGCAGAATCCTGAAATGGCAAAGAACCCCTCAATGGGTTGTATGACATTTATGGCTCCTCTTATGTCTGTATGGTTCACATTTATGTTTCCCGCAGGCGTTGGTGTTTACTGGATCATCTCCAGTTTCTTCACACTTATCCAGACAGTTGTTCTTAACTTCACTCACTCTCCTCAGAAGATTATTGCACGCAATATGATTGAAGAAACAATTGAACGTCGTTCAAAAGAAGAAAGCATCAAAAAAATCAAACAGTTTGAAAAATAAAATCTGAGAACAGCAATCAGAATTTTGATTGTGAAATATATAAGAAGGTGAAAAAATGATTAAAGAAGCCATCGCTACCGCTGCCACAAGAGACGAAGCCATCCAGAAGGCAAAAGCAGCTCTTAATGCTCCCATCGACGCAGATGTAAAAATTGAAATTCTCCAGTCTGCACAAAAAGGTTTTCTCGGTATTTTCGGTAGTAAAGAGGCAAAAGTCAGAGTTTACTACGAAGCTGCTGACGAGGTTGCTACCGTAAAAGCAGCCGCTCCCGCACCCAAGGCTCCTAAGGCTCCAAAAACTGAAGCTCCCGCTAAAAAAGCTGCAGAAATCAGCCCCGAAGACGATGCCGCAATCAGAGAATATCTCACAACAATCATCAAGGGTATGGGTATTGAAGACATCACTCTCACTTCTCACGAAGAAGAAGAGGAAACAGTTTACGAACTCATCACAAGTGAAAGCCACGGCGCTCTTATCGGTCGTCACGGTGAAACTCTTGATTCAGTTCAGTACCTTGTTCGTCTTTTTGCAAACAAGAATACTCAGGGCAAGAAAAAGGTTTCTCTCAATGTAGGCGACTACCGTGAAAAGAGAGCAGAAAGCCTTAAGGAATTTGCTGCACGTTCAGCAAGCCAGGTTCTCAAGTACGGCAGAAATGTAAAGCTTGATCCTATGAACCCCTATGAGAGAAGAATCATTCACACAACAATTCAGGGAATTGAAGGTGTTACTTCTCACTCAGTAGGCTACGATTCAGAGAGAAGAGTTATCATCACTCTTGAAGAAGGCGTTCAGCCCACACACGGTGACAAGCGCAGAGGCGGTTACAACAAAGGCGGTAATCGTGGCGGCAGAGGCGGTTACAATAACCGTGGCAACCGTGGCGGCAAAACAGCTTACAAACCTGAAGTATCAGCAGACAGAGCTCCCAGAAGCGACGTTGCAGGTTCTTCACGTTACGGCAAAATCGAAGTTAAAAAGAACATAGAAGAATAATTAAACTTCAGATAAAAATTCAACGGTCACTCAGAAGAGTGACCGTTTTTTTGAGTTTTTTTCAAACACCTTATTTTTTGCTGTGAATTTTTTTCATAAACAAGTTAAACACTTTACTGAACACAAAGCTTATAACAACCGAGACAACAATAACCAACGCATAGCTCAGAACCTTGACAGAAACAGGAATCACATCTGTTGTTCTCATATCAGGAACATAGTACAGCACAATAATATAAAGCATACCGTGTGTCAGATACAATTCAAGCGATATTTTACCGAAAAAAGACAGTATTTTCTTAAGCAGATTACATTTGCAAAGTTCAAGCACAAACGCAACAGCAAAACAAACAAAAAATGCAATAAAAATACCTAAATAACGACTCAGAATAAGGTCATCAAAAACAGGTCTTATCAATGCTATCAGCACTCTGAGCGGAATGCATACAAAAATCAGAATATAGTCATAAATTCTGAACTTTCTTTTCTCTTTTATAGTTTCTCCGAGATAACAACCTGCAAGAAATGCCGGAATTCTTGTCAGCCAGGTTTCTGCAGCGGCATAGGTTTCACTAGCATAGAAACGGATAAAGATTGTAAGCACAACAGAAAGCAATACAAAAAACACAAAATTTTTCTGTTTTTTATTTTTACTTACATTATTGAAAGAATTATGTATTACAGGATATATAACATACAGCCCGAGAATAAATGAAACATACCAGAATGCAGATTTACCGATTGTCAGCAAATCACCTGTTTTTCTTATAAGTAAAGAAAAGCCTGATGCATTAAAAATGAAATCCGGAATGTTAAATTCCGCAAAAATATATCGCCATGACCAATAAAACACCCCTATCAACAGATAAGGAAGCAAAGTCCGTTCAACTCTGTTTTTAAGGAAATGGCTGTAATTATTATTTTTACTGTATGAATAATAAAGTCCCATTCCCGACAAAAGAAGAAAGATTTCCACACCGCTGTTAAGATGGTCATTGATTGTTGAAAACCATACCGGCAGATTTATAAGCGTCTGACAATGAAAAACCATAATCATCAGCGCAGCGACACCGAGCAGTTCTGTTCTGTACTTGCTCAGAAGTCCCCAATTCAAAGACTCTTTCATTTTTTCACTCCTGACAAATATAAATAATCAGATAATCCAAAACGGTCATTCAGAAGAGTGACCGTTTTTTTGATTTATTCTGTCTGTTCAGCTTTTTTGACTTTAGGCAGATTCCATTTGAGCAACGCAGCGAGAATTCTCACAGTCATCACAAATATAATTGTTACAACAACGCATACAATTTCGTTTATCTCTGCCCTGTCCATAAAATAATAAATTATACCGCCCACTATTGCAGGAAGTGCGTAAACCTGCTTCCGCAATATCATGGGAACGGTTTTTACAAGCAGATCACGTATCACACCGCCGCCGACACCCGTCAGCACACCGACACAAATTGAAAGGAATCCGTTATCTCCGTAACCGCAACTCTCTGCCGAATTGATACCAACAACAACAAATATTGCAAGCCCAAGTGCATCAAAAATATTGACTATAAACTCATAGCCTTTTGATGCAAGAACTTTTTCGGCAGGCAGAAGGTATTCCGCAAGAAATACAACACAAGCAACAATTACTGCAATCACAGCATAAACAGGAACTCTGAACATATTCGGAGGCAGATTGCCGAGAAGTACATCTCTTATACAACCGCCGCCAACGGCTGTTACACCGCCTACAACTATCGTCCCGAAAATATCAAGCTCACGTCGTATTGCTACGAGTGAGCCTGCAATTGAGAACGCTATTGTTCCTATAATTTCTGCTGCGAAAAATAAAATATCCGCAAAATCCATTTAACCGTCAACCTCAGGCACATTATCAAAATAAACTCTGGGATTATCTTTGCCCTTCTTAACGCCTTCAAGCTCGAAAACAATAACTTCGTTCACACCGTAGCAAAGCATTGATGCGGGAAGATATGCTGAAAGCTGAGGTCCTTTGTCCCAATATCTTGAAAGAGGTTTACCGTTGACAAAAATCATACCCTTTGTGAAATCGGGAAGCTTGACATATGTGTCACCGGGTGTGTCTTCAATAATGAACTGTGATCTGTAGAATGTGGGATGATCGTAAAAGATCATATCATTTTCTGCCTTAAATTCAAGTCTTGAAAGGTCATTGAGTTCAAGAGGATATGCAACCCAGTTGTAAAGTGTTGTCTGACCGAGTCTTACACAATCTGTAATGCCCTTGTAGTCTTTAAGTTCTGCACCGTAGCTTACACGGCCCATATTTTCAACAAGGATTGTAAGGTCAACACCTTCAGCAGGAACACGGATATCAACGATTGATTCGGGATCATTTCTTGACTGGATAGCATAAAGGTCATCGTTAAGGAAGATGTATGCTCTGTCATGAACATCTTTGATAACAAGATGCTGATAATCTGAGGGACCCTTGATATGTGTCGTATAAAGAATGAAACCGTAACCCTGACCAAGTTTTTCCATGGGAACGGGCTTGAGAAGTTCAAATGCACTTGAAAGGTTATCAAGGTTTGTAAAGAGTTCTGCTGAATGAGTAAAGGGAGCAGAACCGTACTTAATTGTGGGAACCTGAGGATCAAGAGGTGTTTCTTCTGTCTGCTTTACGTGTCTTGCAATTGTTTCCTTGAAAAGCTCGTACTTCTTTGTGATCTCACCGTTTTCAGTAAGAAGAGAGTCAGAATCGTAGCTGTTTACAATGGGTTTGTATTCACCATCGAAGTTTGCACCGTTCATCCAACCGAAGCTTGTGCCGCCGCAGAACATATATGTAGAAACTGATGCATTATCTGCCATAATTCTCTGCAAGCTCTTTGCAGCGTCAGAAGGCTTTCTTTCATAATGCTTGTAACCCCACTGGTCAAACCAGCCATTCCAGAATTCTGAACACATAAGAGGTCCGTCAGGCTGGAATTCACGAAGATAGGGGAAGTTAACTGACGGGTTTGCACCGAATTTTACTGTTTTGAATATACCGTCAACAGAGCCGTTTGCAAGCATATGGTCTTCAATACCGTCTGCAGTATAAAGAGGCACATCGATTCCTCTTGAAACAAGAGCATCAGCGATATACTTCATATAGTTTTCATCATTACCCCAGCTGCCGTATTCATTCTCAACCTGAACCATAATAACGTTGCCGCCGTTTGTAATCTGATGAGTTGCAAGTCTGGGAATAAGTTCATCAAAGTACTTATCAACAAAGCCGATGAATCTTTCATTCATACAGCGGAGTTCAATATCATCATATCTGAGAAGCCACCAGGGGAAGCCGCCGAATTCCCACTCTGCACAGATGTAGGGACCGGGTCTTACAATAGCATAGAGTCCGAGTTCTGCAGCTATATCAAGAAATTCTTCAATGTTATTGTTTGCGCTGAAATCAAAAGCATCTTCATTCTTCTGATGACAGTTCCATGCAACATAAGTTTCAACAGTATTGAAACCGCAAGCCTTGAGTTTGAGGAGTCTGTCTCTCCAATATTCTCTGGGAACTCTGAAATAATGAATAGCTCCGGATACGATAGTGAACGGCTCACCGTTCATCAGAAAGCTTTCATTTCCGATAGAAAAAGTCTGGTTGTTTTCCATTTGCGAATCGCTCCTGTTCGTGCTTTGGAATGTATTTTACATACAATATGCATATTAACACATAATAATTTTCATTATTATAACATCAAAATTCTGAAATTACAACCTTTTAAGGAAATAAAGTTATAAAAATAAAAAAAATTTTATATTATTGCAAATTTTTATTGTAATGAGAGACAATTTGTTATATAATGTTATGCTAGATTATCATATTTTGAAACGGAGAATAAAAATGGCACATAAAGAGGTCACAAAAGAAGCTTCTGAAAAATATTCAGACGGACTTTCGATTGACAAAAACACCATAAAAAGCATCCTCGGAGTACTTCTCGGAGTGCTTGTTCTTGTGGGTGTGCTCACACAGGTTGTTCCTGCAGGTGAATATACAATTGACGATAACGGGTCAATCATAAACGATACATACACCCCCGTTGAGGACTACAGAATCCCCATCTGGAAAATCATTGCATCACCCGTAATGGCATTCACTTCAGATAACGCATCAACGGGACTTGCAATTCTTGCAATTCTTGTGCTTGTGGGCGGTACATTCCTGATTCTTGACAGAATCAATGTTCTGAAATACATTATGGCTTCAATTGTAAAAAAATTCAGCCATAACAAATATGTACTCATTGCAGTTATGGTATTTGCAGGTATGTTTATGAGCTCCACTGCAGGTATTCTTGAAGAAAGTCTTACCCTTGTACCGATTGCGGTTGCAGTTTCACTTGCAATGGGTTGGGACTCACTCGTCGGTCTCGGCATGAGCCTTGTTTCAATCGCATTCGGCTTTACTGCTGCAACTTTCAACCCTTTTAATGTTATAACTGTTCAGAAACTTGCAGGGCTTGAAGTTTTTTCAGGTCTGTGGTTAAGACTTATAATCTTTGCTGTTGTTTTTGTATCACTTACTGCATATCTCATTTTTTATGCAAAACGCATTGAAAAAAATCCCGCAAAATCAATCGCATACGAAAGCGACAAACTCATCAGAGAAAAATATTCAATGGAAAAATGTATGCCCGTGCTTGACAACACAAATGTCAAGTCTGCTACAAAGATTTTCTGTATATGTCTCGGAATGGTATTTGTCGGCATTATTGCATCTTTTGTGCTCAGCATTGTCGGCAACAATACAGGCAATGCAACTCTCAGTGATATCGGCAGTATTGCATCACTTGCAGCAATGGCAATCTTCTTCCCTCTCGGCGGTCTTCTTGCAGGCAGAAAATCAGGTCTTCACGGAAAGAATCTGTGGAAAACTTTCGGCGAAGGAGTTATGACAATTCTCCCCGCATTGCCTCTTGTTATTTTCGTACTTGCCATCTCTTACATTCTTGACGAAGGCAAGATAATGCACACACTTCTTTACTTCATAAACAATCTGATGCAGGGAATCTCACCGTTTACTGCAATTCTGCTTATGTTTGCATTTATTGCATTGCTTGAATTCTTTGTAGGCAGCGGCACAGCAAAGGCATTCCTTATCGTGCCTCTTATGAGCCTTCTCTGCGACCTTCTCGGTGTTACAAGACAGTCAATGGTTATTACATTCTGTATGGCTGACGGTTTTACAAACCTTCTTTACCCCACAAGCGGAATTATGATTCTTGCAATCGGTATGGTCGGTGTTTCTTACAAAACATGGATAAAATGGTCATGGAAACTTTTTATTCTTGAAGGAATCATTGCCGTCGGCTTTATGTTACTGGCAGTAGGTATCAATTACAGATAAAATTATTAAACAGGAGGAATATTTATGGCGAAGTGTCCTCATTGTAATTACAAACTCAGACTCATAGATATCAAGGCGGAATGCCCCGTATGCAAAGTGAATATTCCTAACTACAATTGGGAAGAAAGACTTGACCAGGATGCGATAAATTCAGAGCGTTCATTTGCAAGCTTCAGAAGAAAAACAGGTGCTTTCAAAAATGCATTTCTCGGCTCAAAGCTGAGGATAGCAAGACTTGTTATGACTTTTGCTCCGCTTCTTTTCTTCCTTTTCCCTATGTTTTCATTCAACGCAAAACTTCCCTTCTCCACGGGATTTGAAAACGTATCGGCTCTGGGTCTGATTCTTGACATAGTTAACGGCAAACTTGATATTTTATCATTACTGAGTCTTGTGGGTCTTGAAAAATCAGGTACGGCATTCACAATGCTTTTCCTTGCGCTTGTAATGGTTGTACTCGGAATCGTGGCAGGCGTACTCAACTTCTTTGTGCTGATTCTCTCTTGTTTCGGTTATCACGCAAAAGGAAACATTGCTCTTTGTGCAATAAGCAACCTGACATTTATTGCAGCAATCGTTATGATAATTGTTTCATCATCAATGTTTGCAGCTTCAATTCCCGAGATGTTTGAGCTGAAGCTCTCTTTCAGCCTTTTTGTGGGAATTCTTTTCTTCACAATCAATCTTACTATCAATATTATTACGGAAAAGCAGTTCAGACCTCTTCGCAAAGAACTTGCAGAGCTTGAACTTCAGGACATCAACAAAGCAATAGAAGAGCTTAAAAAAATATGAGAAGTTTTACAATAACTAAAAACGATGCCGACAAAAGGCTTGACAAATTCATCGCAAAAGCAGCACCAATGCTGCCGAAGAATCTTATGTACAAATACATAAGACTCAAAAGAATCAAAGTCAACGGCAAGAAAAGTGATATCTCAACAAAGCTCAATGTGGGTGACCTTGTTGAGATGTATATCAATGACGAATTCTTTGAAGCAAAGCAGGATAAATATGATTTCCTTAAAGCTCCTGCAAGTCTTGATATAATTTATGAAGATGAAAACATCATTCTGCTTAACAAAAAGGCAGGTGTGCTGTCACATCCCGACGAAGGTGAATACGTTGACACACTTATAACACGTGTGCAAAGATACCTTTATGAAAAAGGTGAATACGACCCTAAAAGTGAAGCATCTTTTGCACCTGCACTTGCAAACCGTATAGACAGAAATACCGGCGGTATTGTTATTGCCGCAAAAAATGCAGAAGCACTCCGCATTCTCAATCAGAAAATCAAAGACAGAGAGATTGAAAAACGTTATCTTTGTGTGCTTGTGGGATATCCTCCCGAAGACAGCGCAACTCTCACAGCTTATATGATTAAAGATGAGAGCAAAAACAAAGTCCGTGTTAAAACCAAGCCTTTTGAGGGCGGAAAAACAATGATAACAGAGTACACCGTGCTTGAAAAAAGAAACGGTCTTTGCCTTGCAGATGTTATTCTTCACACAGGCAGAACTCATCAGATAAGAGCGCATTTTGCCCATATCGGCTGTCCTCTTCTCGGAGACGGTAAATACGGCACAAATGAAACAAACAAAAAGTTCGGCGGTTACAAAAAACAGTTGCTTTATTCATACAAGCTTAAATTTACATTCACCACCGATTCGGGAATTCTCTCTTATCTTAAAAACAAATCTTTTGAAGCAGAAGATGTCTGGTTCAGAGATGATTTTGAAAATCTGACAAAATAAACTACAGCAGTCCGACAAACGGACTGCTTATTTTTTTGTCACAAGCGTGATATTGCCTCTGTCATCAACAGTCATAATCAGAACATTTTTTATATCTGTTTTTCTTGTTTTCAGATACTTCTCAACATCATTTTCTGTCAGCACGCTTTTTTCAATCTGTGAAGCAAGAGTACGTCCGTCACTTATGATAACACGAGGAAAACCGCTGTCATCGGGTTTTGCCCCCACATCAGACACGGTAGCATTTCTTTTTTCAGGTTTGAGCAAAACACTCAGCGAACCGTCTGTTTCCGCAACGGCATACTGAACATCTTCTATATTGAACACATCCTTTTGTCTGAGTGCTTCAAGCAGGTCATCGGTTGAATAACGCAGTTTTTGCATCTGTTTCACATCAGGCTGACCGTTTTTTATGACTGTAACGGAAGATCCCTGAAGCAATGTTCTGAGTTTTATACTTTTGAGCGCAATAAATGACACTGCAATTTCAAGCAATGCAAGCGTAACAACAGGTATAATTGCTCTCCACAATGAAACATTTTCACTCTCCAGAGGCAACACCGCAAGCTCTGAGATCATAATTGTCACAACAAGTTCTCCCGGTTGCAACTGCCCTATCTGCCTTTTACCCATAATGCGGACAACAACTGTCAGAAAAAAATAAAGTATTGTAGTTTTGAGAACTGCAAAAATCATATTATCACCACATTTATTTTCTGATAAAAAGTTCTGTATATTCACGACAAAAAAGGAAACAACTACAAACGGTGGTAATATGTTCAGAAAAAGAAATGATTCGAAAATCAGAGTTTCTGACAATGTAACTTTTGCTGATGACAACGAACTGATTCCCGAAGAAATCAGCAGTTCACTTTCAAAAAACCTGATGACGATAAAAGAACTTTTCGGAGAAAGTTTTGACCTTGTTATAAAAGAATCAGAAGTAAACTCCGTTAGAATTGCATTTGTTGCTCTTGACGGAATGTACAACGGGCTGCACGCCTCTCAGGCTGTGGTGGAGCCTTCACTCAATGTGACAAAAATCATCACAACACCCGCTGAAATATATGAGCATCTGTGTTCATTCAGAGCAAGCGAATGCGATGCAAAAGAAGCTGTAACAATGAAAATTGCCGTTCAGTTTCTTCTGTCTGGCTGTATGTTGCTTTTTGTAGACAAAGTTTCCCTCTGCCGTGCATTCAGCGTACAAGGGTATCCCAGACGAAGTGTGCAGTCACCCGAATCGGAGTCCCAGGAAAACGGCTCCCACGAAGGCTTTGCGGATATGTACAAAGATAATGTGACTCTTGTAAGAAGAAGGCTTAAAAGTCCATTTATCCGTTTTGAAACCATTACGGCAGGAGCTACGGGCAACAATTCCGTTGTGGTTTGCTATCACGCAAAAAGAGCTGACCCTGAAATTGTGAAAGATGTGAAAAACAGATTAAAAAACATTACTCTTGATTTTGTCTGCGGTGCAGGAGCATTGCGTCCATTTCTTGAAAACAGACGGATTTCTTTTTTCACAACTGTGGGCACAACAGAAAGACCCGATGTTTTCAGCGCGAAAATTGCAGAAGGCAGAATAGGTATCATTGTTGACGGCACACCCTACGCAATTATTGTGCCTTATCTGTTTATTGAAAATTTCCACTCTCTGGACGATTATCTCAACAGACCTTACTATGCAGCCGTCACACGAATACTGAAAATCATCTGTTTTGTTCTTGCCGTATTTCTTCCCGGCACTTATGTTGCAGTGGGTACGTTTCATCAGGAGATTTTTCCGACGGAAGTGCTCTCTGACGTGGTGGCCTCACTTCAGAATACACCTTTTCCCCTGACGGTTGAATCACTCATCATTCACTTTATATATGAAATTGTGCGGGAAGCAGGACTGCGTATGCCTAAATCCGTGGGACACACGGTAAGCATCGTCGGTGCTCTTGTTATAGGTGATGCGGCAGTTTCCGCAAGTCTTATCAGTGCGCCGATGCTTATTATTGTGGCAATCACGGCAATCTGCTCTGCGGTTTTACCGTCACTTCATCAGCCCTCATCAATTCTCAGACTGATTTTTATTATTCTCGGCGGCACAATGGGGCTGTACGGAATAATGCTCGGTTTCTCTTTTGTGCTGTGCGATATATGTTCAATGAACTCTTTCGGAATCCCCTTCACATCACCGTTTTCCCCATATGACAGATATGCAACAAGGGATTCCGTTATATTTGCAGGCTGGAAAAAGACCGGCAAACGCAATTTTCTTATTCAGAAACTGAGAGGTGCAACACGATATGACACCGAAAGCTAAAATTACACCTTTTCAGTTTTTTACAATTCTGTTTCTCAGCCGTATTTTTGCCCTTGTCACATATATAGTGAGTCTGAGAACACAGCTTGAAACAACAGACAGAGTTATAATGACTGTATTCACGGCAGTTTTTCTGTTTATTACGGTTATACCCGTTGCGGTGTTTATAAAACAGGACAATTCAAGGTCAATAACCGAAAGAGCATCTTCTGTTTCACCTGTTTTCGGCAAAATTTTATGTGTTCTTTATTTTGCCGAGGCGATGTATCTCGGAGTTATAACCTGCGTAAGATTCGGCATTTTCACGGGGTCTGTTATGTTTCCCGACACAAATATACTTTTTTTCATTTTTATGATGCTGCTTTTTTCGGCTTATATTGCATTCAAGGGTATTGAGTCAATGGGCAGGTCTGCCGTTGTGATGATTTTTCCCGTGCTGTTTTCATTATTTTTTGTTTTTGCAACACAAAGTTCAGATTTTGATATTCTGAATTTCACACCTGCTTTTGAATCAGGTACGGGTAACATTCTTTCAACAGCTTTTTATTCCGCAACAAGGACGGGTGAAACCGCACTTGTAATTCTTATGCCGGGATATGTAAAAAATCAGAAGCCGAAACACATTTTTACTTTTGCGCTGCTCATTTCTGCAGTTATGTTTACTGCTGAATTTGTTATGTCGGGTGTTCTCGGCAAATACGGCAACACACAGCTTTTCAGTATGTATTCACTGTCAGTTCTTGCTCAGTTCGGTTTTATTGAAAGACTTGATGCTCTTTTCACCTGCGTATGGCTTCTTTGCGCAGGAGTAAAAATTTCGATTACACTTTTTGTCTGTTCAAATCTTCTGTCTGAATTTTCAGGCAGAAACAAGCGTGGAATTTATCTCACGGCAACAGCAATTCTTATGTTTATCTGTACAATTCCGCTGGCAGGCAATCTTATCAATCTGTCGTGGCTTATCAATGCACATATCACACAGATTCTTTATATAACAGCGGTATGTGTTCTGCCGATAACGGTAATGATTGCGGAAAGGATAAAAAAGAATGAAAAAACTTAGTGTTTTGCTGTGCATGTTTCTGATGATACTTCTGACATCTTGTATGCCCGAGAATACCGAAATCAGATACCGCCTTGTGATTGAAGGTATAGGTGTTGATTATGACAGCAAAAATAATGTTTACGAAGTGACCGTTCAGGTGCTTGAAACGGCAAACGAAGATGACTCACAAAGCAGGACTTACACCGTAAAGGGTGAAACAACAGCAGAAGCCATTTCCTCACTGACAGAAGCCACGGGAAAATATCCGCTTTACAGCCAGAACAGAATTATAATTCTCGGATCTGAAATCACGGGTGAGAGAATGATAAAAACACTCAATTTCTTTGTGCGTGAATACACTTCACGCCCTGATGTATATGTTGTAGCAGCAACGGGGAAAGCAAGTGATATTCTCGGCATAAAAACTCTCGGTGAAAGCACGGCAAAACTCATTGAATCCGAAATTGAGCAGACAGCAGAAAACAGCAGAAGTGCCGATACGGAGCTTTTCAATACGGTGAATCTGTCGCTTGAAAAAAATTCATCATTTCTTCTGCCACTTGCGGAAATCACAGATGAATACGGCAAAGATAAAACGGTTAAAATAACAGGTTCATCTGCTTTTTCGGAGGACAGATTACAGCTTTCTTCCGAGGAAACATTTTTTACTCTTCTTCTGACAGATAAAGCAAAAAAAGGTACTTTCAGCATTTCTGCAGAGAATCTCCGTGCTGCACTTGAAATTATGAAAACAGACACAAAAACAAAGGTTTCACTAAGAAACGGCAAACCTGCTTTTGATATAAAAATCAGTATGACTGTTGATATCACGGAATATGAAAGTGAAAAATTTACAGACCTTAATGCAGAAGATGTTGCAAAAATCGAAAAAGCCGCAAAGGAATATATTACATCAGGTACAGATGCACTCATCAGCAGAATACTGAAAGATGAAAAATGTGATATTTTCCGTATGACTCAGATGTTTTACAGAAAATATCCGTCGGTGTATAAAGATGCGGCTGATGATATAAACAATTTTGTATCAGAATCAGAAGTTAGCATCTCTGCAGAAGTAAAAGTCGGCAGAATCGGTCAGATGACAATTACAAGATAGGTCTTGAGGATTTGTGTTTTTTGTGATAAAATAGAAAAAGAGTGCAATTTGAGATTTTATCACAAAAAACATTCCTGCCAACACATAAAAAGCAACAGAAATTATTTTTCGGAGAGAAAGAATATGAATAATTCCATTTTGAATACTTTTTTTGAAAGATACAATCAACTGCTTTCTGTAAAAGAGGATATTATCTCTGCGTATGAGCTTATGGAAAACGCATACACAAAAAACAATAAGCTCCTTATTGCAGGCAACGGAGGCTCTGCAGCTGATGCTTCACACATTGCAGGTGAGCTGATGAAATGTTTCAGACTTCCCCGTCCCGTTGACAGCAGTTTTGCAGACAAGCTGAGAAAAGTTGACAGCACAAAGGGTGAATTACTCACAGAGCTTCTTGAAACTCCCCTAAGAGCAATTTCTCTTACAGATATGGATGCACTTTCCACCGCTTACATAAACGACAGAGCTGCTGAAACTGTTTTTGCACAGAAACTCTTCGGTCTTGCAGACAAAGATGATGTTTTTCTCGGAATCACAACATCAGGCAACAGCAAGAATGTTGTTCTTGCGGCAATCACAGCCAAAGCAATGGGTGTTAAAGTAATTGCGCTGACAGGAGCAAAAGGCGGAGAAATTGAAAAATATGCAGACATCACAGTAAAAGTACCCGAAACAGAAACTTTTATGATTCAGGAACTCCATCTGCCGATATATCACTTCTGGTGTCAGATGCTTGAGGACAGATTTTTCGGGAAAGAGAAACAATAATTTGTCGAGTTGATTGAATAAAACAAAAGTAGGGAACGATGCCCACATCGTTCCGCAAAGTCTGATGAAACTTCGGGACGGACCGATCAGGGGATCGGTCCCTACACTTTTATTTTTAATTTGTGCAAAGACACTGACAAATTCTGCTTTATCAACTTGCAAACTTTTTTATTTTATTATATACTTAAAATGATTTTAATTCTCACGGAGGAATACATATGAATACAAATTATAATTTCTGGTTTGTTGTAGGTTCACAGTTTCTTTACGGTCCCGAAGTTCTCGAAACCGTTGAAGAAAGAGCAAAAGAGATGGCTCAGGAGATGAGTAAGTATCTCCCGTTCCCTCTTGTTTATAAAGTTACAGCAAAGACAAACAAGGAAATCACAGATATTGTTAAAGAAGCTAATTATGACGACACTTGTGCAGGTATCATCACATGGTGTCACACATTCTCCCCCAGCAAGATGTGGATAAACGGTCTCGCTT
>JAZUCO010000006.1:0-8994 GCA_045639185.1 Acutalibacteraceae bacterium | reverse complement strand
GCGTCGATAGTATGTGAGAAATCACTTTTCCGCTTCGCATCTATGATAAAACTCGGCGAGTTTATGTATATGGGCAAAGGCGAAGTGAACACGGGCGGAAGAGAAAGACCCTCCATTCTTCCAGATGCTTTTGAATCAATTATCGCAGCAATTTATCTTGATGCGGGGTTTGAAGAGGCTAAAAAATTCGTTCTCGGTTTTATATCAAATGCCGATATCGAAGAGCCTGTTATAACCGATTACAAAACCGCATTGCAGGAGATTGTTCAGAAAAGTCCCGGTGAAATTCTTGAATATTTTATGGCGGGTGAGTCAGGTCCTGACCATTGCAAAACATTTATTGTTGAAGTTAAACTCAACAGTAATGTTATCGGCACAGGTGAGGGCAGAAGCAAAAAACAGGCTGAACAGATGGCTGCAAAAGAAGCCCTCCGTCTTATGGGCATAAAAGTATGAAACATATAAATGTTGCTTTGTTTGTGCCGCATGAGGGGTGTCCTCATACCTGCTCATTCTGTAATCAGAAAACAATTTCAGGTACGGCAAAAAAGCTTACAAAAGAAGATATCGATTCTGCTGTCAGAATTGCAACACAAAGAGAATATGATAAGCAAAACAGCGAAATTGCTTTTTTCGGAGGTAGTTTCACAGCTATTGACAGAGAGTATATGATATACCTTCTTGAAAGTGCTTATCCTTATGTGCAAAGCGGTGATTTCAGAGGTATCAGATGTTCAACAAGACCCGATGCAATAAATGAAGAGATTCTTTCTCTTCTTAAAAAATACGGAGTCACAGCTATTGAGCTTGGTGCTCAGAGTATGGATGATGAAGTGCTTTCTCTCAACGAAAGAGGGCATACTGCAAAGGATGTTGAAAATGCATCTGAACTCATCAAAAATTACGGTTTTGAACTCGGTCTTCAGATGATGACAGGTCTTTACGGTGATACTGATGAAAAAACCGTAAAAACGGCAGAAAAGATAATTGCGCTGAAACCTCAGACAGTCAGGATTTATCCGACTGTTGTGCTTGAAAACACAGCGCTTGAAAAGTTTTACAAGCAAGGCATTTATAATCCGCAGACAACTCAAGAAGCTGTTGAAATATGCAGTATACTTCTTGGTATGTTCACGGAAGCGGATATAAAGGTAATAAGGCTCGGTCTACATTCAGGCGGAAATGTTGAAGACGGTTATGTTGCGGGAGCTTATCATCCTGCACTCAGAGAATTATGCGAAAGTCGTCTTTATCTTGAAAAATGCCTGAATAAAATCAGAGAAAACAATTACGGTGAAAATATAACCGTATATGTAAACCCCTCAGAAATATCAAAAATGACGGGGCAGAAAAAAAGCAATATTCTTGCTCTTTCATCAATGGGTTTCAATGTAAAAGTAAGACCCGATGAAAAGCTTACGAAATATACACTTCGGATAGAGGAATAGTATGTACTTAAAATCACTCGAAATGCAGGGATTCAAGTCTTTCCCTGAAAAGACAAAACTTGAATTCGGAAAGGGAATGACGGCTGTTGTCGGACCTAACGGTTCAGGTAAAAGTAATATAGCTGATGCCGTTAAATGGGTTCTCGGTGAGCAGTCAACAAAGTCGTTGCGCGGTTCCAAGATGGAAGACGTTGTTTTCAGCGGTACAAAGGACCGCCGAGCACAGGGCTTTGCTGAAGTTACTCTGCGTCTTGACAATACAGCAAGACAGCTTAATAAAGACAGTGATGAAATCGCAGTAACACGTCGTTTTTACCGTTCAGGTGAAAGTGAATACAAAATCAATGGTGAAACGGTAAGACTGCGTGATATTCACGAGCTGTTTATGGATACAGGTCTCGGCCGTGATGGTTATTCAATGGTCAGTCAGGGCAAGATTGAAGATATGGTTTCTGCAAAATCAGAAGACAGACGTGAAATGTTTGAAGAGGCTGCAGGTATTTCCCATTATCGTTACCGCAGAGCTGATGCCCTTAAAAGACTTTCTCAGGCAGAGGAAAATCTTCTTCGTTTAAGAGATATCCTCACTTCACTTGAAGAGCGTGTAGGCCCTCTTGAGAAACAGAGTGAAAAAGCTCAGAAATTCCTTGTTCTTGCATCAGAAAGAAAGACTCTTGAAATCGGTCTCTGGCTCGATATCCTTGCAAAATCAGCAGACCTTATCAGAGAGCAGAGTAACAAATATACTGTAACTCAGATGCAGTATCAGCAGGTTGAAAAAGACCTTGAAAAGATCATTTCTTCTTCAGAAGAAACTGCAGAAGAAATCAGAAACATAAATGTAAAAATTGATGAGCTTCAGAGAGGTGTCCGCAATTATCAGGACGAAACAGCAACTGTTGATTCTCTCATTGCCGTCAATAAAAACTCTATTGAGCATAACAATGCAACTGTTGAACGCATAGAGCGTGAAAAACTTCAGGAATCTTCATCTGCAACACAGATTGATGAGCAGATTCTTGCAGCACAGAAATCAATTGATGAAACAAAACAGAATATAGACAGCAAAAATGAAGAAATAAAGAATTTTTCACTTGAGCTTGATTCTCTCAGGGAAAAAGATGTCAATGTATCTGATGAATATGTAAGAATCTCAGACACTGTTGCTTCTCTTTCTTCAAAACTCAGTGAAGAAAATATAAAATTCACATCAGCAGCATCTTCACTTGAAGAAATCGAAAACAGACGTTCTTCTGTTGAAGATGAAATTGCAAACAAAAATAAAGAACTCGAAGAAGTCAAGACTGAAACTGCAGAATGTGAAACTCAGGTTGAACTTCATAGAGAAAAGATTTTTGCATACACAAATTCAGTTTCAGGCTATATGATAAGAGTCAAGTCAAAGGCTCAGAAGGTTGAACAGCATAAATTCACAACCGATAAAGCCTTGCTTGATATTGAACAGAAGAAAAACCGTATCCGTATGCTTGAAGATATGGAAAAGAATATGGAAGGTTATCAGGGAAGCGTAAAATCAGTTATGAAATCAGCTTCTCACGGATCTCTTAAAGGTATTCACGGTCCTTTGTCACAGCTTATTTCAGTTCCCGATACATATTCTCTTGCAATAGAAACCGCTCTGGGCAATGCAATTCAGAATATTGTTACAGAAAATGAAAATAATGCTAAAAAGGCAATGAACTACTTGAAAAATGAAAATCTCGGCAGAGCAACATTTTTGCCTATGACAACTGTCAAAGGCAGAGATATCGGTGAGGAAAATCTTACCGATTGCGTAGGTTATATGTGCGTTGCATCAGATATTGTCGAGTGTGATGATAAGTATAAAGAAATCATCAGTTCACTTCTCGGTAAAACTGTTATTGCAGACGATATTGATTCAGCAATCAGCATCGGCAGAGAGTATTCTCACAGATTCAAGATTGTTACTCTTGACGGTCAGGTTGTTAATGCCGGCGGTTCAATGACAGGCGGTTCAAAAATCAATCATTCGGGATTCCTTTCACGTGCAAATGAGATTGAAAGACTTAAAAATGAAGTTTCCGAAGATGAAAAGAATCTTGCTGAAATGGAAACAGCTCTCAAGAAGCTGAAAGAAGATTACAATGCCGATAATGCAGCTCTTGAAGGTGTCAGAGGTGACCTTATAAGGGAACAGGAAGACAAACTCAAAGCAGAAGGTTCATTATCAGTTGCAAAGAGCAGACTTTCAGCTATTGAAAATACAATCAAGACTCTTACAGATGAGACATTGTCTGCAGCAGAGCGTGTAAAGCATTTTGAAAAAGTAAAATCTGATGCCGAAAATGCTGCAAAAGCAATTGAAAAAGAAATTGAAACATACCGTGAAAAAGCTGAAGCTCTCAGCGGTGACAGACTCAGTCTTACTGAAAGACGGGATGCTGTCAATGAAAAAGTTGCTGCAGTAAATCTTGAAATTGTCGCATTTATGAGAGATATTGAAAACTTCAATGCTCACATCAAAGACCTTGAAGAGAGGAAAGACTCTCAGGCAGACAGAATCGGCAGACTTGATCTTGAAATAAAAGAAGCTCTCGAGAAGAATGAAAAACTTCTTGTAAAAATCGAGGAGCTTACAGCAAAATCCGACGAGCTGAGAAAACAGACAGAGGATGCAAAGAATGAAATCTCTTCATTCACTCTCAAACGTGATTTCTGCGAAAAACAGTCAGGCGAGCTTCGTCAGCAGGAGAGAGAGAAGACAGAAGAAAAAGAAAAACTCTCAGGTGAACTTGTAAGACTCGAAGAGAAGAAAAATGCCCTTGAAAAAGAGCAGGAAGAAACAGAAACAAAGCTCTACGATGAATACAAACTCACAAGAAGAGAGGCAATGGAGCTTGATATTCAGCTTGAATCTCTTTCAGAAGCAAAGAAACGTCTTGCAGAAATAAAGGGAAAAATAAAAGCACTCGGCAGCGTCAATGTTGCCGCAATTGAAGAATTCAGAGAAGTTTCAGAGCGTTATGAGTTTATGAAAACTCAGCTTGAAGACGTTGAAAAGTCAAAGGCAGAACTTAACAAGCTTATCTATTCGCTTACAGATAAAATGGCAGTTCAGTTCCGTGAAAGATTTGATATCATCAATACAAACTTTACTCATACATTCAAGGAACTTTTCGGCGGCGGTAATGCTGAACTTATTCTTGAAGATGAAAACGATATTCTTGAGTGCGGAATTGAAATCAAGGCGCAGCCTCCCGGAAAGAATGTCAAGAGTCTTTCACTCCTTTCCGGTGGTGAAAAGGGGCTTTGTGCAATTGCATTGTTGTTCTCAATTCTCAAGGTTACACCGTCACCTTTCTGTATTTTCGACGAAGTCGAAGCTGCACTTGATGATGTAAATGTTCTCAGATACGCAAGATATCTCAGAAATATGACAGATAATACCCAGTTCATTCTCATTACACACAGACGCGGTACAATGGAAGAAGCAGATATGCTTTACGGTGTAACAATGCAGGAGCGCGGTGTGTCAAAGCTTTTACAGCTTAAAACTGCGCAGATGGCTCAGGAAATGGGCTTGGAATAGGAGGAAATTAAATGGCAGGTTTATTTAAGAAATTCAGTTTCGGTCTTAAAAAGTCAAGAGATAAGATGGCAAACGCCATTGACGAAATGCTTGACTCTTTTGATACATTTGAAGATGATCTCTTTGTTGAACTTGAAGAAATTCTTGTTATGAGCGACGTCGGTGTTCAGACTGCGGTAGAAATTACTGAAGAACTCCGTGACCGAGTAAAGAAAGAAAAACTCAAGTCAACAAAACAGGTTAAAACAGAAATCAAAAACATTGTTGCCGAAAAACTTTACGGCGGTGAGGATATGGGGCTTATCACTCAGCCTTCAATTATCCTTGTTATCGGTGTAAACGGTGTCGGTAAGACAACAACAATCGGTAAAATGGCTTCAATGTACAAAGCTCAGGGTAAAAAAGTTATCCTCGGTGCTGCAGACACATTCAGAGCTGCTGCTATTGATCAGCTTGATGTATGGGCACAGCGTGCAGATGTTGAAATCATCAAACACAAAGAGGGTGCTGACCCTGCTGCTGTTATCTTTGATACAATTCAGGCAGGTAAGGCAAGAATGGCAGATATCCTTATCTGCGATACTGCAGGACGACTTCATAACAAGAAGAATCTTATGGATGAACTCGGTAAGATTTACAGAGTCATTGACAGAGAACTTCCTTACTCTGACCGTGAAGTACTTCTTGTTCTTGATGCAACAACAGGACAGAATGCCGTAAGCCAGGCAAGAGAGTTTATGAACGTTGCAGAGATTACCGGTATTGTTCTCACAAAGCTTGACGGCACAGCAAGAGGCGGTGTTGTTCTTGCAATCAAGAACGAACTCAAAATTCCCGTTAAGTTTATCGGTGTAGGTGAAGGTATAGATGACCTTCAGCCGTTCAATCCCGGAATGTTTGCGGAAAGTCTTTTCAATGAACTTCCCGAAAGCTATAAAGAAAAGGAAAACGAGGTGTTACCTGTATATGAACAACCGCTCGAAAAAGTCGAACTCACAGACACAAGTGAAGCAGAAGAAATCGTTAAAGAGTTTTTTGAAAACCTCATGGGCGATAGCGAAGAAGACGGATACTCTGATGTACCAGACGGGGCTGACTTCAATGAAAATTCTTCCCAGGGAGAATATAGCAACGGAAATAGCGGGGCAGTTCAGACAGGCAGCGAAGGAAGTGAACAGGGACAGACGCAGTCCTTCAGTTCAGAAGTCGAAGAAGTCACTCAGAGTGTCGTTACGTCCGATAGTGGAGAAGACTCCGAACTTGATTCACTCTACGGTAGCATCGATAAATTCTATCTCTAATCTTATAGGAAAAGGAGATATAATATGAAATTCCTTATTGCTACACACAATACAAAAAAGCGTGACGAATTAAGCCGCATCCTGAAGCCTCTAGGTATAGATGCCGTAATCGCATCAGATATCGGTATGGAAATCACAGATGCAGAGGAAACAGGCACAACTTTTGCAGAGAATGCAAGAATCAAAGCAGAAAGCGGTTGCCGTGAAACAGGTCTTCCTTGTATTGCAGATGATTCAGGACTCTGTATTGATGCCCTTGACGGCAGACCCGGTGTATACTCAGCAAGATATGCAGGCGGTCACGATACACCTTATTCACATAAAATGGCTGTACTTCTTGAAGAAATGAAAGATGTACCCAAAGAAAAAAGAACTGCACGTTTCGTAAGTTCAGTATGCTGTATTTTTCCCGACAGCAGAGAGCTTACAGTTGAAGGCACTTGTGAAGGCTGGATAGGTTTTGCACCCGAAGGTGACGGCGGATTCGGTTTTGATCCCGTTTTCTTCGTTGGTGAAAGAAGCTTTGCAACTTTCACACCTGCAGAGAAAGATGCAGTAAGCCACAGAGGTAATTCATTAAGACTTCTTTGTGAAAAATTACCC
Organism: Acutalibacteraceae bacterium; assembly: GCA_045639185.1. GTDB lineage: Bacteria > Bacillota > Clostridia > Oscillospirales > Acutalibacteraceae > UBA1081. The sequence goes on along the minus strand of JAZUCO010000006.1, from coordinate 2,071 downwards.
GAATTTTTGAAAGGATAATATAAATATGACAGGAAAAGAAAGAGCAGAATGGCGAGCAAAAGCCAATCATCTTGAACCCCTTTTTCAGCTCGGAAAAGGCGGTATTTCTGATGCATTCATCGACCAGGTAAACGGAGCACTCAAAACAAGAGAGCTTATAAAGTTCAAGGTGCTTCTTGAAACATCACCCATCACACCTCGTGAAGCTGCAGATGAAGTTGCAGAAAAAACAGGTGCAGATGTAATTCAGGTTATCGGTGGTGTTATTGTACTTTATAAATTCAATCCCGAATTGCATAAAGACGAAAAGAAGAAAAAGCCCAAGGTAAAGGCAAGAAAAATGAGCCGTTTCGGTTACGAAAAGCCCACACCTCCCAGCAAAAAAGCTCAGAAAATGGCTGCACAGCGTAAGGCTGCGGCTGCAAGAAAGGCTGCAAAATGAAAATAGCTATGTATGGCGGAAGTTTCAATCCGCCTCATAACGGTCATTTGCATCTTGCTGAAGAAATCAGCAGAAAACTAATGCTTGATAAAGTGGTGATAATTCCTTCGAATATATCTCCGCAGAAAACAAATAATGGCAATATTGACCCTCTTCACAGAATCAATATGTGTAAAAAAGCTTTTTCTTCAGAGCTTTTTGAAGTATCAGACTGTGAAATTGCAAGGGGAGGCAGAAGTTTCACTTTTGACACACTTAATTATCTTAAAACATTATATCCCGATGATGAATTGTATCTTCTTATGGGCGCAGATATGCTTCTGTCTTTCCATACATGGTACAGATATGAGGATATTCTTTCACTCTGCAGTATATGTGCTGTTTCACGTGATGATAATGATAATGCAGAAGTGCTCAGAAGTTATGCAGAAAGCCATCTTGCAAAAGGTAAAGTATATGTTGTTGATATAAAACCTTTTGAAGTAAGTTCATCAGAAATCCGTGAGAAACTTGCAGATGGTGAGAATTGTGAAAATCTGCTCTTGGCGGAAGTTTCTGATTATATAAAGGAAAATAAATTATATGTTCAGTAAATATGAGTCTTATGTAGACATAATAAGAAATAAGCTTTCACCTTACCGTTTTAATCATTCCGTGGAAGTTGCAAAATCTGCAGCATATCTTTCGGAAAAATACGGCGGTGACAGAGAAAAAATGATTCTTGCAGGTCTTCTACACGATGTGCTGAAAGAGGCAGGCAAAGAGGAAATTTTCAGTTATGTTGAAAAATTCGGAATGAATCTTTCCGCGCTTGAAGAAAAGACACCGAAGCTGTGGCACGCACCCGTCGGTGCTGAATATATCCGTAATGAGCTGAATATTCAGGATGAAGAAATCATTGATGCCGTGAAATATCACACAACGGGCAGAAAAAATATGACTCTCAGTGATAAGATTCTGTTTATTGCCGATTTTATATCTGCAGACAGAGACTATAACGGAGCCGATGAAATGCGTGAAAGAGCAGAAGTGAGTCTTGAACACGCGATGGATATGGGACTTTCATTCACAATAACAGACCTTGTTGAAAACGGCAGACCCGTTCATCCCGATACAATTGATGCTTATAATGATATAAAATTATAAAGGAGAAAAAAGATGGAGAATATAGATATCGTAGCAAAAGCTGTCAGAGCGCTTGATGATAAAAAAGCAGAAGAAATCAAAGTAATTAAGATTTCGGAATTGACAGTTATGGCTGATTATTTTATAATAGCAAACGGTAACTCAAACACTCATGTCCGTGCACTTGCAGAAGAAGTTGAATATGCTCTCAATCAGGCAGGCGAAAAGCCCAGAAATATTGAAGGCAGAGCAACAGGCTGGATACTTCTTGATTACAGCAGTGTTATGGTACACGTCTTCACTCCCAGAGACAGAGATTATTATAATCTTGAAAGACTCTGGCAGGACGGCGAAGAAATTGATATAACAGACTTTATCAGTGAATAATTTCTCAAAGGAGATTTTTATAATGAATTACGATTTTAAGTCTGCCGAGGCAAAATGGCAGAAAAGATGGGAAGAATCAGGTGTATTCAATGCATCAGATGACTACTCAAAACCTAA
>JAZUCO010000005.1:0-22484 GCA_045639185.1 Acutalibacteraceae bacterium | reverse complement strand
GACAGGAGCTTATGGCTTGTTATAATGAATTTTCCTGCAGTATTTCCGTTGATGAAGGAGATATAATGGAAGGTTGCGGTACTTACAATGTGCCTGTGTTTGCAACAGATAGTGACGAAGTTAAATTCAATCTGTGGGTATTTGACTCAGGTGATTATGATAATGAAGGCAAGTATGCAAACACATCTGAAGAAAAAGTAGCCTGGTATGAAGAAAAGAGTAAGGCTTATGAGGATATGTACGGTAAAAAGGTTTACTCACTTGCTTTTCAGCATATTATCGTGCCCGAAGTATATGATGCACTTAAAATTGTAAAAATCTGCACACCTTATACATACAAGGGCATTTATCAGTATGATAAAAATTACAGATTTGACCCCAAAGGTATAAATTTCGGTCTTTTTCACGAGAAACCCTGCTGCGGTGCAATAAATCACGGTCAGTTTGATGCTCTTGTCCGTCGTGGCGATTGCCTTGCCATTTTCTCAGGTCATGACCATACAAATGCATTCGGTGTAAGACACAAGGGTATTGATATTGTCAATTCTCTCAGTACACGTTATCAGGACGATTGTTTCTCAACACAGTACGGCTACAGAATGATTGAAGTTGATGAGAATAATACAGCTTCATTTACTTCAAGAGTTGTTCGTTGGTATGATGTATTCAAACTCAAGAACCTTCATTCATATAAGAATGCAGATGAACTTTCTCAGAAAACAGTAAAGAGTGTTGCCGTAAAGAGTCTCAGAGAACGTTTTTTGCATACATCCGGTCATCTTATTGTAAGAGTTTTCGGTCTGAGAAAAGTCAAGTATAAAGACTAAGTTAAATAAAGGAGAGGCAATGAAAAAGAAGCTAATGACAGCATTAATTGTTTTGGTTGTTTTATTTGTTATCGGTCTGGTATATGCTCTCAGCGTCAATGCTTATATTGTAAACTCCGCAAAAGACAAGATAATTACTGCGGAAGAATCGGCAGAACTTACAGATGTTGACTGTATTCTTGTTCTCGGTGCAGGAGTTGACGGTACAACTCTCAGCCATATGCTTGCAGATCGCGTAAAAACGGGTATAAATTTATATGAACTCGGAGCTGCACCGAAAATTCTTATGAGCGGTGACCATGGCAGAGATGATTATGATGAAGTCAATGCGATGAAAAATTATGCAAAAGACAAAGGTGTGCCTTCAGAAGATATTTTTATGGATCATGCCGGTTTTTCAACATATGAATCAATGTACAGAGCCAGAGATGTTTTTCAGGCAAAGAAAATAATAATCATATCTCAGGAATATCATCTTTACAGAGCAATTTACATTGCTGAATATCTCGGTCTCGAAGCATACGGTGTTGACAGCCAGCTCAGACCTTATACGGCAGATACTAATATCTATAACACCATCAGAGAGTTTCTGGCAAGAAATAAAGAGTTTATTTATGTAAGACTCAATCCGGAACCGACATATCTCGGTGAAGCTATTCCCATAAGCGGTAACGGAGATGAAACAAACGATAATGTATAAAAAATGCAGGGAGTAAAAGCTCCCTGCATTTTATTTAATTCGCTATGAAAAGGTCTGCGTAAATGGGGTAGTGGTCTGAAACAAACTTTCCGTCAATACCTGCTGTTACAACCTTGTATGAGGTGACTCCGAAACCGGGACACTCATTAATCATAATGTAATCAAGAATCCTTCCTTCATTTGCAGCAGGTTCAAGATTGTGGAATGTGAGATAATCCATTGTATCGGGAGCAATCTTTTTGGTATCCCAAAGGATTTTTGAATCTGCAATCTTTTTATAAAGGTCTGAACCTTCTTTAATGTTCATATCTGCAGTAAATACAACGGGAATGTTCTTGTACTGCTGAACTTTATCAAGGATAAGGTCGATACTGTTTGACTGAGCTTCAGTGCCTTTGTGGTCAAAGTGAGAATTGATGTGCACATACATTGTACCTGTTTCTTTGTTTTCAAGAACAGCCCATGTGCAGATTCTGTTCATACTTGCGTCCCAGCCTTTTGAGGGCGTTTCAGGAGTTTCTGAAAGCCAGAATGTCTCTGAATCATAAACTGCATATTTATCTTTAAGATAGAATATTGCAGAGTATTCACCGCTGTTACCACCGTTTGCTCTGCCTACTCCGACATAGTCATAAAGGTCGCCAAGTTCTTTTTTAAGATATCTCATCCAAGTAGGAGTTGCTTCCTGTACACCGAAAGAGTCAGGCATACCTTTTTTTATTGTTTCAATGACTTCATCGTTTCTTGTGCTTCTCTTTATCATTCCGAGACTTGTGCATCTTACGTTGAATGACATTACGCGGATTGCGTCAGCAGATTTTTCAGCAAAATCAACGACCTGTGCAGGCTGATTTTCAGCACTGATTTTTTTGTGAACGCTTTCACTGATAATGGGATGAATTACGGCTGTGAATAAAATCACAACTGCTGCAACTGCTGAAACTATAATTAATAAAAGTTTTTTCTTGCTCATATCTCTGCACCTTAGACTTGATTATTTGAAAGAAATATCTGCATAAACTGGGAAGTGGTCAGAAACATATCTTCCGTCAATACCTGCAGTAACAACTCTGTACACGTTTGCATCAAACTTGTCATTAATCATAACATAGTCAAGAATTGACTGTGTGAAAAGAGGCTTTCTGTCGTGATATGTGAGATAATCCATTGTGTTTTCTGCTGACTTCTTTGTATCTGAAAGTACACCTTTTTCAATAAGAGTGTTGTAATATACAGAATTTTCATTAAAGTTCATATCTGCAGTGTAAACAACGGGATAATCTGCAAATTCTTCTGCTTTTTCAGCAATCATATTGATGCTGTTGTATCTTACTTCATCATTTGCATAGTCAAAATGAGCATTCATGTGAACATATTCTGCGCCTGTTTCAATGTTTTTGAGAATAGCCCATGTGCAGATTCTGTAACAGTCAGCACCCCATCCCATTGAAGGTACATCAGGAGTTTCTGAAAGCCAGAAAGTACCGCTGTCTGTAACTGTGTAAATATCTTTGAGATAGAAGATTGCTGCAAATTCACCTTCATCAACACCGTTGTCTCTGCCCACACCTACATAGTCATAATCTTCAAGATTTGCTGTAAGATATGCCATCCATTCGGGAGTTGCTTCCTGAAGACCTACTGAATCGGGATGACCGTTTTCGATTGTTTTTTCAACATCTTCATATCTGTCTTCTGCTGAGCGGTTGCCGAGGTCACCGTATCTGATATTGAAAGACATAATACGGATTGAATCTTCATCTTTTTCTTCAAAATCAGCAATAACTGAGGGCTTTGTGAAAAAATCTGCAATGCCTGTTATTGTGTTACCTACGCCTGTGATGAATGTTGAGAATGCTGTAACAAATGACATTATCAATGCTACAAATGTCTGAAAAATTTCCATATCCGTTCTCCTTACGATGAATAATATTTATTGTATAATACATCATAAAAGAATAATAATCAAGCATAATGCAAAAATTTTACCTTAAAATATAAATAAACTCGGCATATTAAACATTGATTTTTAATCATCTTTATGGTAAAATTTCTGATTGGAAATTTGAATTGAGAGGTAAAATATGGCTGATCTTAGAACAGAAATAAACAGAAGACGAACTTTTGCTATAATCTCCCATCCTGACGCAGGTAAAACAACACTTACAGAAAAATTCCTGCTTTACGGTGGTGCAATTCAGTCAGCAGGCTCTGTTAAGGGCAAGGCAAGTGACAAACACGCAGTATCAGACTGGATGGATATTGAAAAACAGAGAGGTATTTCTATTACATCATCTGTTCTTCAGTTTGAATATGACGGTTTCTGCATAAATATTCTTGATACACCGGGCCATCAGGATTTCTCTGAAGATACTTACCGTACACTTATGGCTGCAGACAGCGCAGTAATGGTTATTGACGCAGCTAAAGGTATAGAGCCTCAGACAAGAAAGCTTTTCAAAGTCTGTGCGATGAGAAATATTCCCATTTTCACATTTATCAATAAGATGGACCGTGAAGCAAGAGACCCTTATGAACTTCTTGATGAACTTGAGACAGAGTTCGGAATCGGCACATATGCAATGAACTGGCCTATCAGCTGCGGTAGCAACTTCCGTGGTGTTTACGATAGAGAAATGCGCCACATTCTTGCATTCAACGAATTTCATGCTGGCAGAAGAAGAATTGAAGGTATCGAATGTGATATTACTGATACTGCAAAGCTTGATGAACTCATCGGAGAAGACCTCAGAACAACTCTCGTTGACAATATAGAACTTCTTGATATCGCAAGTAACGATTTTGATATGGAAAAAGTAAGAAACGGTAAGCTTACACCCGTTTTCTTCGGTTCAGCTCTTAACAACTTCGGTGTTGAGCCTTTCCTTCAGAGCTTTTTGCAGATGACATCAGCACCTCTTTCTCATAAAACAGCGGAATGTATTGTTGATCCCTTTGATGAACATTTCTCAGCATTTGTTTTCAAGATTCAGGCTAATATGAATAAGGCTCATCGTGACAGAATTGCATTTATGAGAATCTGTTCAGGTAAGTTTGAAAGAGGTAAGGATTACCTTCACGTTCAGGAAAATAAGCTTATCAAACTTTCACAGCCTCAGCAGATGATGGCTCAGGAAAGAGAAATTATCAACGAGGCATATGCAGGCGATATTATCGGCGTTTTTGATCCCGGTATTTTCACAATCGGTGACACAATCTGTGACAGGGATATGAAAGTCAAGTACAAAGGTATTATGACTTTTGCACCTGAACATTTTGCTGAAGTTGAACAGATTGACTCAATGAAGCGTAAACAGTTTGCAAAGGGTATGAATCAGATAGCTCAGGAAGGTGCTATTCAGATTTTCTTCCTTCCCGAAACAGGTATGGAACGTGTTATTGTCGGTGTTGTCGGTATGCTTCAGTATGAAGTTCTTGAACATAGAATGGAGTCTGAATACGGTGTAAAATTCCGCAGAAGAAACCTTAATTATCAGGTTATCAAAAGAATTATTTCTTCACCTGTGCCTCCCAAAGATCTTGACCTTACAAACTCAATATGGGTTCAGGATGTCAAGGGCAGAGACCTTCTTATTTTTGCAGGTTCATGGTGTGTTGATTGGGCACTTTCTCATAACAAAGGTCTTGAACTTGATGACTTTGAAGATCTTGAGGTTCTTGAATAATTCAATATAATTTCTATATGAGGCAGTGTGTAAAAACATTGCCTCTTTTTTTGTTGATTTAGCCAAGTTGACACTATCTTCTAAAAATGATAATATTAATTAAATGAGGTGAAAAAATGGCTCAACCGGATAAACAACAGGATTTGATGCTGGAAAATTCAGATCTCTCTAATTTTCAGTTCCATGACAGACGTTATGTCGGTAATAAAGAAACATTTGCATATCTCTTGAACGATGTTTCAAATGCTTTCAATATTAACGGTTATAAAGACAGGTTTATATGGGACGTTGTTAAGATAGACTTCAAAATCAACGCCGCAGCAAACATTTTTACAGGCGCATGGGATATTATCAATGACCCTCTTATCGGCACACTTGTTGACAGAACAAGAACACGATGGGGTAAGTTCAGACCCTATATGCTGTTCTTTCAGATTCCGCTTACACTAATCGGTACTCTCTACTGGTTTATGCCTTATCTGTTTCCCGATTCGGCAGGTACATATATTCCCAAGCTGATTTTTTACTTTGCGTTCAATGTTATAACCGAAACAGCAGGTACATTTACAGCTGTTGCAAAAACGGGATATATGACAACCATTACGCCGCACCCGAATGACCGAGCGCGACTGATAACAATGGCTGAGTTATGGACCGGTTATATGGGGGAAGATCTTCCCGGCATCATAATGGGTGTGCTTATTGACCTAATCAACAATGGTGTTATACCGATGAAATTGCAGACTGCTTTCCTCGGTATGGGATTGTTCACAAATATTGCATCATGCATATTTACATTCTACTTCTTTACCGTATCAAGAGAAAGAGTTCCGCAGTCACTTGATATTCCGGATATCAAGCAGGGATTCAGAGCAGTTGTAACAAACTATCCTATTCTGCTAATGATTCTTGCGGATTTCCTTGGAATTTTCAGTATAAGCACAAGCACTCAGAACTACTTTATAGACGTTCACGGCTCTGCAACATTGCTTACAATTTTGAATCTTCCCACAGGAATGATAGGCAGTATCAGTTATGCATTTGTAAAGCCTATGCGTGCTAGATTTTCATCAAAAGCTCTCTGGGTCGGTGAAGACCTCTATACACGTTTCTGGTGGCTGTTGTTATTTGCATTCGGCAGTATAAACAAGAACTACACAAAGACTCTACCGATGTGTATTGCTTTCGGCATTCAGGCTTTCTTTGATAAATGGGCATTCGGCACAAGAAAAGTTATCAATGCCGAGCTTTATAATGAAGCAATGGATTATTGTGAATGGAAAAACGGTTGCCGAATGGAAGCTACAACAGGTATTGCAAAAGATATGATTCTGAAAGTAAGAAATGTTGTAAACAGCTCTGTGCAGAATCTTATGCTTAGCAGAATCGGTTATATACAGGGTAAAACAATCGGTACGCAGTCAGATTCAACCAAATGGTGGATTTTCGCAATGTGTACAGGTATTCCTCAGATTACCGGTATTCTTTCGGTTGTTCCCAAATTTCTGTATCCTCTCACAAGAGAAAAAAGAGAAAGAATGTATAATGATCTTCTTGAAAGACGTCATAATGCAATTTCATCTATTGAAAGCATCAATCAGTAATGATTGGCAAACATTGGCTGTTTAATAAAAAACAAATAAGACTATAATAAAAATGTCCTCTGTATACATAACTTGTATACGGAGGATTTTGCTTTATGCAGTGGGGAAAAGTGGAGATATGCGGAATAAATACAGCGGAGCTTAAAGTGCTCAGAGAAAGTGAAAAAATAGAACTTCTCAGAAAAATAAGAAATGGTGATAAAAAAGCAAGAGAGGAGCTTATAAACGGTAATCTAAGACTTGTACTGTCTGTTATACAGCGTTTTGTGAACAGAGGTGAAAATCTTGATGACCTTTTTCAGGTCGGGTGTATCGGTCTGATAAAGTCAATAGATAATTTTGATGTGGAGCAGGGGGTTCGTTTTTCAACTTATGCAGTACCTATGATTATAGGTGAAATAAGACGTTATCTTAGAGATAATAATGCTGTCAGAGTCAGCCGTTCAATGAAAGATACTGCTTATCACGCAATGCAGATAAGAGAAAAAATTCAGAATGAACAGAACAGAGATGCAACAATTGAAGAAATTGCAGCAGCAATGGATAAACCCAAGGAGCATGTTGTTCTTGCACTTGAGGCAATTGTTGAACCGGTTTCGCTTTATGAACCTGTTTATTCAGACGGCGGAGATACTATTTATGTAATGGATCAGATAGGTGATATGTCAAGCGAAAAGGATTGGATAGATGAAATTCTAATAAAAGAATCCATAAAAAATCTGTCACCGAGAGAAAAGAATATTCTGAATATGCGTTTTATGCGAGGGATGACACAGATGGAAGTTGCAACTGAAGTGGGTATTTCTCAGGCTCAGGTTTCAAGACTTGAAAAGAGCGCCATAAGAAAAATCAAAAATAATGAATGAACCTTTGATTTTGTCTTGAAATAACAGTTTTTCTGATATATAATATCACTGAAAGAAGTGATACTTTATGGATAAACTGAAAATTGCAATTGCAGGTTGCGGAAATGTCAGTAAAAGACATTTTGAAGCCGCATTCAACAACGAAAACAGCACTGTTGTTGCTTGTTGTGATATAGTTCCTGAAAAGGCTGACGAAAAGGCTTTGAAATATTCAGCAAAGGCATTTTATACGTTTGATGATATGCTTGAAAATGCAGATTTTGATGTTCTTCATATCTGTACATCTCACTATCTTCACAGCACAATGGCTATTAAGGCTATGGAAAAAGGACATCATGTTTTCTGTGAAAAACCTCTTGCTGTTCATTATGAAGACGCTGTCAGAATGTGTGATTGCGCAAAGAAAAATAACGTTTATCTTGCAGCTTGTTTCCAGAACAGATACAATATGTCTTCACAGTATCTCAAGGAGCTTACAGAAAACAGAAAATTCGGCAAAATTGTTGCTGTTAAGGCAGATGTTACTTGGGATAGGGATGAAGAATATTATTCTGATGATTGGCACGGCACACTCGATAAAGAGGGTGGCGGTGTTATAATAAATCAGTGTATTCACACTCTTGACCTTATTCAATGGCTCGTCGGCAGTGCACCTGTTTCTGTTGACGGCAGTATTTCACAGAAGAGACTCAAAGGCAAAGTTGAAACTGAAGATACAGCAGATGCTCTTATCAGATTTGCAGACGGTACAGAGGCTCTTTTTTACGGTACTTTGTGTTATAAAACAAATTCCTCAGTTTTTCTTGAAATTCTTTTTGAAAAAGGAAAAGCCGTTATGTATGATGACCTTGTGATTACCGATGCTGACGGTAACAGAGAAGTGATTGCTCTTAAAAAAGCAGGCGGTGAAAAAAATTATTGGGGAACAAGTCATAAAGTGATTATAGATGATTTTTATGATTGTATTCTCTCCGGAAAAGAATTTTTAGTCAATTGTGAATCAGGCAGTATTGCTGTGAAAATCGTTGATGAGTTATATAAAAGCGCAAGAAATAAAATCTGAATTATAATATTACCATCGGTGATTTTGCCGATGGTTTTTCCTTTACTTTATTATATATTTTACTTGAATAATATAAGACGTTATGTTATAATAAACTGAATGATTTTTTTTGGAGATGAAAACAATGAAATATCTTGTTGTTTTATATGACGGTATGGCGGATTATCCCGTACCTGAGCTTGACGGTAAAACTCCAATGGAGGTAGCCGATAAGCCTAATTTCGATAAACTCGGTCAGAAAGGTACTGTAGGTATCGTAAAGACTGTTGCAGATTCACTCAAACCCGGCAGCGATGTTGCTAATCTCAGCGCTCTCGGTTATGATGCTGAAAAGTGCTACACAGGCAGAAGTCCTCTTGAAGCTGTAAGCATCGGTGTTGACCTTGCTGATGACGATGTGACAATGCGTTGTAATGTTGTTACTCTTTCTGATGAAGATAATTATGAAGACAAGACTATGATTGACTATTCTGCAGGTGACATTTCATCAGAAGATGCTGCAGAAATTATCAAAACTGTTGAAGAGCATTTCGGAAATGATATTTATAAGTTCTACAACGGTGTTGCATACAGACATTGCCTTGTATGGCACGGAGGTACAACAGATCTTGGTGATATGACACCACCCCATGATATTTCAGGCAGAGTTATCGGCGAATATCTTTCAAAGAGCGAAAATGCAAAAGAACTTATCGCTATGATGAAAGAAAGCTATGATCTTCTCAAGGATCATCCCGTAAACAAGAGAAGAATTGCAGAGGGAAATCGTCCTGCAAACTCAATCTGGCTCTGGGGTGAAGGTACAAAACCAGCTCTTGAATCATTTGAGGAAAAATTCGGTCTCAAAGGCAGTATCATATCAGCAGTTGACCTTCTTAAGGGTATCGGCGGTTGCGCAAAGATGAATACTCCTGATGTTCCCGGTGCAACAGGTTATATTGATACAAACTTTGACGGTAAAGCTCAGACTGCGGTTGAAGAATTCAGAAAAGGTCAGGATTTTGTTTATATTCACATTGAAGCGCCCGATGAGTGTGGTCACAGACACGAACCCGAAAATAAGGTCAAGTCAATTGAAATTATTGATAAAAAAGTTCTTCCCGTTGTTATTGAAGAGCTTGAAAAATACGATGATTACAAGATTATGATTCTTCCTGATCATCCCACACCTCTTGTAACAATGACTCATGCAAGAGATCCCGTCCCCTTTATGATTTATCATAAGAACGGTGAAAAACAGGGTGTTGATACTGTTAATGAACAGACAGCAAAAGACACCGGTATTTACTTCGCAAGCGGTGTTGAGCTTATGAAATACTTTCTTGGCAAATAAAAGGAGAAAATAAAATGGCAAAATATAAATTAGACACATTATGTGTTCAGGCAGGTTACAAACCCAAGAGCGGTGAACCCAGAGTTCTTCCTATCTGTCAGAGCACAACTTTCAAATATGATACAAGTGCCGATATGGCAAAGCTTTTTGACCTTGAACCCGGCTATATGTATACACGTCTTGCAAACCCCACAAGTGACGCTGTTGCTGCAAAGATCACAGCTCTTGAAAGCGGTGTGGCAGGTGTTCTTACATCATCAGGTCAGGCTGCAAACTTCTTTGCAATTATCAATATTATGGGTGCAGGTGATCATTTCATCAGTGCAGCAACAATTTACGGCGGTACATTCAACCTTTTCAATGTTACTATGAGAAAAATCGGTATTGATGTAACATTTGTTGATCCCAACTGCACAGAAGAAGAACTTCAGGCAGCATTCAAGCCCAATACCAAGGCTGTTTTCGGTGAAACAATTGCTAACCCCTCTCTAGATATTTTTGATATCGAAAAGTTTGCAAAGGTTGCACATGCAAACGGTGTCCCCCTTATTATTGACAATACTTTTCCCACACCCATCAACTGCAGACCTTTTGAATTCGGTGCTGATATTGTTACTCATTCAACAACAAAGTATATGGAAGGTCACGCATCTACAATAGGCGGTTGCGTTGTTGACAGTGGTAATTTCGATTGGGAACAGAATGATAAATTCCCGGGTCTTACAACTCCCGATGAAAGTTATCACGGTGCTGTTTATACAAAGGATTTCGGCAAAGCAGGTTACGTTACAAAGATAGTTGCACAGCTTCTCCGTGACTACGGCTCAACACCTTCTCCTCAGAATGCTTTCTATCTCAATGTTGGACTTGAAACACTTGCTCTTCGTATGGAAAGACATTGCCAGAATGCTCAGAAAGTTGCAGAATACCTCGAATCAAATGACAAGATTGCTTGGGTGAATTATCCCGGACTTCCTTCAAATAAGTATTACGAAAGAGCTAAAAAGTATATGCCCAACGGCACTTGCGGTGTTGTTTCTTTCGGTGTCAAAGGTGGTAGGGATGCAGCAGAGAAATTTATGAACTCTCTTGAACTTGCTGCTATCGTTACTCACGTTGCCGATGCAAGAACCTGCGTTCTTCATCCCGCATCATCAACTCACAGACAGCTCAGTGATAAAGAACTTGCAGAGTGTGGTGTTTCTCCCGATCTTGTAAGATTTTCAGTTGGTATTGAAAATGTTGAAGATATTATCAATGACATTCAGCAGGCTCTCGATAAAATCTGATATAAATGAGGAATATATATGAAAATAATCACTAAGCGTTTTCTTGCAGTATTATTATCTGCAATAATGCTTATTGCTGTGGCGGTGCAGACATCTGCTGTAAATTCACAGGGGTTTGATTATGAAATAATATCAGGAAGCACAAGTGTCAGAATTACAGGGTACAATGGGCTTGAAGCAAATGTTGTTATTCCTGATATTCTTGACGGCAGAACTGTTGTTGAAATTGGCAGCGGAGCGTTTGCTGGGCATACAGGAATCAGAAGTGTTATTGTTTCTTCAAACGTTTTGAGAATTATGAAAGAAGCTTTCAGCGAATGTACTTCACTTGAGAGTGCTGTTATTCCTGCTTCTGTTTCATCAATCGGTGACTCTGCATTTTCTGATTGTACAGCGCTTAAAGATATAACAATCAGTTCAGCTTACACTTCTGTCGGTTATTACGCATTTGAAGGTTGTTCATCACTTGAAGAGATTACAATTCCTTCTTCAAAAATAGGTTATGCCGCATTCCGAGGTTGTAGTGCTCTTGCAACAATAAAACTGCTTGATTCTGTTCAGTCAGTGGGCAGATATGCTTTTGATTCAACATCCTGGTATAAATCACAGCCAAACGGTGTTCTGACACTCGGAAAGGTTGTTTACGGTATTAAAGGTAATTCTGATTCAGCCGTAATTCCTGACGGTATGAAGTGTATTGCAGACTATGCATTTTCAGGTTCAACTATTTCTTCTGTTGTTATTCCTGACGGAATGTACTATATCGGAAGTTATGCTTTTTCAGATACTTCTGAACTTGATTGTATCTCAGTTCCTGACAGTATTATAAGCATCGGTACTAAGGCCTTCGGTTATCGAAACAGTGCTGTTATTGATGATTTTACTGTTTACTGTTATTCTGATTCAACTGCATATGAATGGTCTTCAAATAATGGTCTTTCAACAGAGCTTATTGATGATTGTACTCACAGTTTTGCAGACTGGGAAGTTACTCTTGAGCCTGATTGTGTTGAAATGGGTTCAAAATTTCACAGATGCATTAGATGCAACTTCACGGAGCAGGAAAATATTGATGCAAACGGTCATAACTGGAGTGGTTGGATAACAATCAGCGATCTTTCCTGCACAACAGACGGTGTGAAGAGAAGAACTTGTACTGATTGCGGTATCACAGATGATGATATAAAACTTACAAATGGTCACAATTGGGGTGAATGGACAGTTACAAAAGAACCTGATTGTGTGAATCAGGGTGAAAGAAGCCATAGCTGTACTGTCTGCGGTGAAGAAAAAACAGAGAAAACTGAATCTGTTGGTCACAAATGGATTGCAAATGATTCAACAGACGAAGAAGGCTGGATTGTTGCCGTAAAACCGACTTGTGACGAGGTTGGTACCAAGTCCAGAATCTGTTCTGTGTGTGAAACAACAGACAATATTGCTATTGCTGCTACCGGTCATAAAACAGAAGAATGGACAGTTGTCAAAGATCCTACTGCTGTTACAAAAGGTGAAAAACAAGGCGTGTGTAAAATTTGCGGAGATATTTTCTCTGAAGATATCCCCACCATTAGTGAAACAATGCCTGATGACGTAAAAATGTTTATGCTTGCTGAAGGCTCAAAACTTACATTCAATGTAAACAGATCTTGTGTCTTTGATGTAAAACCGGGCACAACTGTGAATGCACTTAAATTGGAGTTTATGTATCCCGGTCACATTCTTATTACTGATGCAACTCCCACGCAACTTGCAGGAGAAGAAAAAGTCGGTACAGGTAATTTCCTTTTCCTTATTAAATTTGATGAGGAAGCAGGTGTGAGCGTTCCTATTGATACAACTTGTGTTATTATCAAAGGTGACCTCAATGGTGACGGTAATGTCAATGCTTCAGATGCGAGAGAAGCTCTCAGAGCATCTGCACAGCTGATACAGCTTAGCAGTCCATATTTACTTGCAGGAGATCTCGATTCTGACGGAAAGGTTACGGCTGTTGAAGCGAGAAAAATTCTTCGTGTAGCATCCAGAATAGACAGCTTTGAATAAAAAATATCCGGCGGATACATTAAGTATCTGCCGGTTTTCTTATTATAATCTTTTTCTTAAAATATCGCCGGGATAAAGCTTTTCGGGGCAGCTTATGCTCAGTTTTTCCTGAGGAAGGTGAGCAGTTTCTCTGTTATTACCGTTTTTGTCTGTGATGCTTTCAACAGAAAAACTCTTTCCTGAAGAATTAGGAGAGAGAATCTCAAGTGTATCACCTACAGAGAATCTGTTTCTCATTTCAACGGTGTATCTGCCGTTACCTTCATCTTCAAGCACCATTGCAATGAATTTGCAACTCTGGTGATAGAGCCCATCATTGTTGTGGTCATATTTAAGAGCACCAAAATAGAAACCTGTTGAATAGGGACGGTGACTTGCACATTCAAGTTCATATTTAATCTGTTCAAGTGAAGCAGTTCCGTTCATTCTCTGTCTGTATGCGTTTGTAACGGTTGCAACGTAGTAGGGGGATTTCATTCTTCCCTCTATCTTGAATGATATTACACCAGCTTCTGCGATTTCATCAAGGAAATCAATACTGCAAAGGTCGTGAGAGCTGAGAATTGCAGATGTACCGTTTTCTTCAATTACTGTAAAATGCTGCTCGGGACGTTTTTCTTCAACAATGTTGTACATCCATCTGCAGGGCTGTGTGCATTCACCGTGATTTCCGCTTTTGCCTGAAAGATAAGAACTTATAAGACATCTGCCTGAGTAAGACATACACATAGCACCGTGGACAAAAGCTTCAATCTCAAGGTCTTTAGGAGTTTTTGTCCTGAGTTCACGGATTTCTTCAAGAGTCATTTCTCTTCCGAGAACAACTCTTTCTGCACCGAGATTATAGTACATTTCTGCTGTTTTATAATTCTGTATATTTGCTTGAGTGCTTATGTGTATAGGTAAATCAGGTGCTGCTGCTTTCATTGTTACCACAGAACCGAGATCTGAAACAATTGCTCCGTCAACACCTGCAGCCTGAAGAAAACGTGCATAATCGGGGAGCCTTTCAATTTCATTGTTTGTGGCAAAACAGTTTACCGTAATATAGATTTTTTTTCCGAGTCCGTGCACAAGCTCGACAGCTTTAAGAATGCTTTCCTCGGAAAAACCTGCATTGTCAGAACGCAGTTGCATAAACGGTCCGCCTGCATAAACAGCATCTGCACCGAAGTGAAGAGCTGTTTTGAGACTTTCAAAACTTCCTGCAGGACAAAGAAGTTCACATCCTGAAAAAATATTATTCATCATAATGCTGTTGCCAATGCTGAAAGTAAAATTGAGATTACACCCAACACCATAAGTACTGCAAGTACAATACAAAGAATTTTAGTAAATTTTCTGTTCATTTTTAACGTCCTTTAATTATTCTATTCCCATTATTTTCTTTATGCTGTCTGCAAAAACATCTGTCTGCTTTTCAGCATTTTCTCTTGAATCTGAGTGGGAAGTAATATAAATTTTGATTTTGGGTTCTGTGCCAGAAGGTCTTACAACAACCTTGTTGTCGTCTTCCATTGCAAATGACAATACGTTTGAAGAGGGAAGTTCAATTTTTTCTGTATTGCCTGTAAGCACGTCTGTAGCTTTGCTTTCAAGGTAATCAGATACCTTTGTAACTTTAATTCCGCCGATTTCTGCAGGAGGTGTAATACGCAGAGAATTCATCATTTCTGCCATTTTCTTCATGCCGTCTGCGCCTTCAAAACCGAAGTTGAGAAGAGTGTTAAGATACATACCGTGCTTTTCGTAAAGACTGTTCATAACATCAACAAGTGTCTTTCCCTGAGTCTTGTAATAAGCAGCCATTTCAATGATAATCATTGCAGCATTGACAGCATCCTTATCTCTTGCGTGAGTACCTGTGAGATAACCGTAGCTTTCTTCAAGACCGATTTCGTAACGGTCTTCTTCGCCTTTTTCTTTAAGCTGTTCAATAAGTTCACCGATATATTTGAAACCTGTAAGAAGATCAAATACTTCAGCGTTGTATTCTTTTGCAATAGCTCTGATAAGCTCTGTTGTAACAATTGTTTTTACAACAGCGGGATTCTCACAGAGAGTTCCTTTTGCTTTTTTTCTTGAAAGAATGTACTCGGTAAGCATACAGCCTACTTCATTACCTGTCATGAGCTTGTATTCACCGTCGTGACGTACAGCAATACCTACACGGTCACAGTCAGGGTCTGTTGCAAGCATAATATCTGCAGGGAAATCATCGGTAAGTTTCATACCTTCCTCAAATACCTGCTGAATTTCGGGGTTGGGGAAAGGACAAGTGGGGAAGTTACCGTCAGGCTTTTCCTGGGTAAGAACAATCTTGAGGTTCTTGACACCTATCTTTTTGAGAATTGTCTTGACGGGCTTGTTACCTGTGCCGTTAAGAGGAGAATAGATAACCTTGAGGTCAGCCTTTTTGCAGATTCCTTTTTCAATCTGACGAGAAAGTACATCTGCATAGAAATCATCTACAAGCCAGTCTTCAATGAAATCTATCATATCTTCTGCAAGTGCATCATCAAATGTCATATATTTTACATCGTTGAAAATATCAACTTTGCTGATGTAATCGTAAGTTTTCTTTGCACCTTCGTCGGTCATCTGATAACCCTTTGAGTCATAACATTTGTAACCGTTATATTTTGAAGGATTGTGGCTTGCTGTGATAACAATACCTGAACTGCAGTGAAGACGCATGACAGCGTATGAAATCATAGGAGTGGGCATAAGTTCAGGGTAAATGTATACTTTGATCCCGTTTGCTGCAAGAACTCCTGCTGCTGTTTCAGCAAAAAGCTGCGATTTGATTCGAGAATCATAGCCGATTGCAACTGAAGGTTCTTCAAATTCATTGTTAAGATAGTCAGCAAGGCCTTGTGTTGCCTGAGCAACTGTGTATACATTCATTCTGTTTGTACCTGCACCGATAACACCTCTGAGACCGCCTGTGCCGAATTCAAGACTTCTGTAAAATCTGTCAAGAATTTCTGCATCATTGCCCCGTATACTTTCGAGTTCGTCAACAAGGTCAGGATCATTGACTGCATTTTTCAGCCAGAGCTCATATAATGAATTGTAATCTGCCATAAACTATCATCCTTTACAAAAATAAATCAATCTATATTATATACTATTTTTATGCAAATGCAAATGTTTTTTTGCAAATTAATTATAATATTCACTGTAATTTTTTTTAATTTCTTGACAAATAAAATGTGATGATGTATTATTAAAAGGAACAAATGTTCATTGGGGTGAAAATTATGTTTTCAACAGTAACAAGCGTCGGTATACTCGGTATGCATTCTTATATGGTTAATATTGAAGCGGACATTTCAATGGGAAAGGCAAAGTTTGATGTTGTCGGTCTTCCTGATGCCGCTGTAAATGAATCAAGAGAGCGTGTCAGAGCTGCAATGAAGAATTGCGGTTATGATTTTCCTCTTGTGCACCTTACTGTCAATCTAGCTCCTGCTGATATAAAAAAAGAAGGTCCCGTTTATGACCTTCCGATTCTTATCGCACTTATGGTTGCATCAAGACAACTTATCTGTCAGATAAATGATTGTGCGTTTATAGGGGAGTTGTCTCTCGGAGGTCAGGTAAAGCACATAAATGGTGTGCTTCCGATGGTTATTGAAGCAAGAAACAATGGTATAAAAAATATATTTATTCCTGAGGATAATGTCGCTGAGGCATCTGTTGTTGACGGAATAAATGTATTTCCTGTTAATAATATAAAACAGCTGCTGGAGCATCTTCAGGGCGGTAATCAGATAGAAAAAGCTGTTTTTCAAAACAATACTGACGATGAACAGTTTATGGCAGGAGTTAACTTTGCTGATGTAAAAGGTCAGTTCCAGGCAAAACGTGCTCTTGAGGTTGCTGCCGCAGGAAGTCATAACCTTCTTATGGTCGGTCCTCCCGGCTCAGGTAAAAGTATGCTTGCCAAGAGATTGCCTTCAATTCTTCCTGATATGACATTTGAAGAATCACTTGAAACTACAAAAATATTCTCTGTCGCAGGCAGATTACCAAAGGATGTTTCTCTTATCAGAAGACGACCTTTCCGTTCCCCTCATCATACTGTATCAGCACCGGGTCTTTCAGGCGGTGGATCAATTCCCAAACCTGGTGAAGTTTCTCTTGCTCACAACGGTGTTCTTTTCCTCGACGAATTGCCGGAATTTTCAAGAAATGCCATGGAAGCTCTCAGGCAACCTATTGAAGACGGATCTGTTACTATTTCACGTGTGGCAGGAACTCTCACTTATCCTTGCTCTGTTATGCTTGTGTGTGCAATGAATCCGTGTCCTTGCGGTTATTTCGGTCATGCTACAAGAAAATGTACCTGTCCACAAGGGGCACCTGCAAGATATCTGGCAAAAGTCAGTGGTCCGCTTCTTGACAGACTTGATATTCATATTGAAGTGCCTCAGGTTAATTTTGAAGACCTTTCAGATAATACTGCGGCAGAGTCTTCCGAGCTTATCAGAGCAAGAGTAAATACCGCAAGACGTATTCAAGTTAAACGTTTTGAAGGTACGGGGATTTCTTCAAATGCTCATATGACTGCAGAGATGACAAGAAAATATTGTATCCTTACCGAGCCTGCATCAATGATTCTTAAAAAGTCATTTGATAATCTCGGTCTTTCCGCAAGAGCATATGATAAGATTCTCAGAGTTGCAAGAACAATTGCAGACCTTGACGGTGCAGAAAAAATTGATATAAAGCACATTTCAGAAGCACTTCAGTACAGAAGTCTTGACAGAAAGTTCTGGAATAACGGCAGATAAAAATCAAATACAAAAACAAAAAAACAACAGACGGAAGTTATCTTCCGTCTGTCGTTTTCTCAAGGATTGTTTTATATGAAATGTGAGGAGTTGTCTGAATCAATATCTTGTATATCATAAATACAAATCAATTATATGCCACAATATATGTTTTGTCAATAGCAGTTAGCAAAAAATACTATTTTTTTCTCTTATTGCATATATTATACACAAAGAGGTGTATTTATATGATGAGAAAAAACGAAGAAGACAGCAAAAAAGATTTTTTTACTGTAATTATGATTGTACAGATGATACTCTGTGTTGTTCTTATAACGGGGATGATTGTATCTTTTAGTGGTAAAGGCAGATTTCTGGAGATAATAATTGAATCATACAATGTTCTTATGAAAGATGATTTTTCTGAAGATGATGCAAAGACTGCTTTTTCTGAAATAATCGGTGCAACAACAGATCAAAATAAAAACAAAAAAGAAGAATATGAACGGAAAGCTGCAGGAGGAAAAGATATTGAATTTTCTTCACTTGAAACTCTTGAGGGGATAAGTTTTGAAAATATAGATACGGACTTTTCAATGCAGTTGCCTTTGAAAGATTTTGTAGTTACTTCTGATTTCGGATACAGATACAACCCTGTCACGGGAGAACCGGGAATACATACGGGAATAGATATGGCGACAGATTACGGTGACTCAATATCTGCCGCAGCAGATGGGGTCGTCTCTGATGCCGGATGGGATAACAGTTACGGTAACTATGTAAAACTTCTTCATAAAGATAATACTGTATCAATATATGCACATTGCTCATCTCTTTGTGTTTCTGAGGGTGATACTGTATCAGTCGGAGAAAAAATTGCAGAAGTCGGTTCTACAGGTGCATCAACAGGTAATCATCTTCATTTTGAAGTTAGAAAAGATAATATACGTGTAAATCCGAGAAATTATATTGATGAAGAAATCAAAGCCTGAAATTTATGTCAGTTTCACATTTTTTGCGGCAGCGGCATTTTTTCTTTCAGGTAAGCTATGCTTGAATTATCTTTATGCAGTTCTTTTTTCTTTTCTTCACGAAATGGGTCATATTATTCCGATGCTCATTTTCGGTATAAAACCCGATAGCATAAGTCTTGATATCTCAGGTATAAAAATTTCAAAGAGGGAAATTAGCCTTTCTTTTACCGAGGAATGCATTGTTGCAATATGCGGTCCGTTTATGAATCTTGTTTTTATGCTTATTTTTGCATCAGACAAAGATTCATTGGTTTTTATGATAAATTCAGGGCTGTTTTTGATAAATATATTGCCCGTGAAGAGTCTTGACGGCGGAAGATTTATTTTTTATCTTGTTGCTCGGTTCAAAAACGAAACAGCGGCAATGAAAGTGATATTTTTGCTTGAAGTTGTAACAATTCTTTTTGTTGCTGTATTACTGGTTGTTTTATTTTATGTAAACAATGTGAATTCTTCAATAGTAATGTTTTCTGTAATACTTGTTGTGATGATAATTTCCGAATACCTGAATAATAAAAGCTTATGATTTTCATTAGTCAATTTTATGTTGCAATTTGGGATTGTTGAATGTATAATAAAAACAATATTCTTAATTTGGAAGTGTTTCAATGAAACGAGAAGTTGAAAAAGTACTCGGTCTTGTTCAGAAACCCGCAAGATATACAGGCGGAGAGTTGAATGAGGTTATTAAAAATAAAGACGATGTTGATATTCGTTATGCATTCTGCTTTCCTGATACTTATGAAATCGGAATGTCAAACCTTGGTATGAAGATTCTATATTCACTTATCAATGCAAGAGATGATGCCTGGTGTGAGCGTGTTTTTGCACCCGATGTTGATATGGAAGAAGTTATGCGTCAGCGTAATATCCCTCTTTTTGCTCTAGAAAGCGGAGATTATATAAAAGATTTTGATGCAATCGGTTTTTCACTTTCATATGAACTTTGCTACACGAATCTTCTTAATATGCTTGATCTTGCAGGTCTTCCTGTGCTTGCAAAGGACAGAACATCACTTACTCCCATTATTATGGCAGGCGGTGCCTGTGCGTGTAATCCTGAACCTATTGCTGACTTTGTTGACTTTTTCCAGCTTGGTGACGGTGAAGAAATGATGAATGATGTTCTTGATCTTCTCAAAGAGTGCAAAAAGAACGGTTCATCAAAAAAAGAGTTTCTCAGAAAAGCAGCACAGATTCAGGGAATTTATGTCCCTTCTCTGTATAATGTTGAATATAATGAAGACGGTACAGTCAAGTGTGTAACACCCAAAGATAATGCGCCCGAAAAAGTGACAAAGAGAATTGTCAGCGATATGGATAATGTTTTCTATCCCGACAAGTTCGTCGTTCCTTTTATTGATGTTGTTCACGACAGAGTTGTTACCGAAATATTCAGAGGATGTACAAGAGGTTGTCGTTTTTGTCAGGCTTGTTTCCTTAACAGACCTATCAGAGAAAAATCAGTTGATGTTATCAATGAAGACTGCAAAAAACTGTGTGCATCTTCAGGTTATGATGAAATATCACTCTGTTCGCTTTCAAGCAGTGACTATTCAAAACTTCCCGAGCTTCTCGGTGAGCTTTTAAGCTGGGCAACAGACGATAAAATCAATGTTGCTCTGCCTTCACTCCGTGTGGATAATTTCCCTGAAGAGTTAGTAAAAAAACTCAATGAGGTCAGACGAAGCGGTCTTACATTTGCTCCCGAAGCAGGAACACAGAGACTTCGTGATGTTATCAATAAGAATGTCACAGAAGCAGAAGTGCTTGAAACTTCAAAGAAAGCTTTTGCAGGCGGTTGGTGTGCAGTAAAACTTTACTTTATGCTCGGTCTTCCCACAGAAACTATGGAGGATGTTGAGGGTATTGCTCAGCTTGCACAGAAAGTTGTCAATGCATTCTATTATAATCCTGACAAGCCAAAGGGTAAGGGTGTCAATGTAAGTGTCAGTGCATCTTCATTTGTGCCCAAGCCTTTTACACCTTTCCAGTGGGAAGCACAGGATACACCTGAAATGCTTGAAGCAAAACAGGAGCATCTTAAAGAAAGTGTTACCACAAAGAAAGTCACACTCAAATTCCACAAAATCCCCATTAGCTTCCTTGAAGGTGTACTTGCAAGAGGTGACAGAAAACTCTGTGAAGTCATACTCAAGGCATGGCAGAAAGGCTGTAAGTTTGACAGTTGGGATGATCATTATAAGTTTGACGTATGGATGGAAACATTCGAAGAATGCGGTATCGATCCGAGATTCTATGCTTCAAGAAAACGTGAATTCACAGAAGTTCTTCCCTGGGATCATCTTGATTACGGTATCAGAAGAGAATATCTTGAAAATGAGTGCAAAAAAGCTTATGAAGCTGCAACTACACCTCAGTGCAGAGAAAAATGTTCTGCCTGCGGTGCA
Source organism: Acutalibacteraceae bacterium (assembly GCA_045639185.1). Taxonomy (GTDB): domain Bacteria; phylum Bacillota; class Clostridia; order Oscillospirales; family Acutalibacteraceae; genus UBA1081. The sequence continues at coordinate 847 of JAZUCO010000005.1, read as the reverse complement.
AATAAACTGAACGGAGGTAAGTGTGATGCGATGTGTAAGAGTGTGGTTCAGTAAACAGGGCAGAATTAAATATGTTTCTCATCTTGATATAATGCGCTGTATGACAAGAGCTGTCAGACGAGCAGATATACCTCTGTGGTATACAGAAGGGTTCAATCCTCACCCTTATCTTTATTTTCTTCAGCCGATGCCTCTTGGTGTCGAGGGACTTAACGAGCCTCTTGATATCAGAATTGAAGGTGATATGTCTGATGAACAGATTATGGAGAATCTAAATAATGTTCTTCCTGTCGGAATAAAAGTTACAAAGGTCACAGAGCCTTATATGAAATCAAATGACCTTGCATTTGCCGAATATGAGATTTATTTTGAAAAAGAAGAAAATCTTTCGGACAAGCTTTCAGAAGCAATGGGATCAGGAGAACTTAAATGTGAGAAGATGGGCAAAGTCAACGGACGAAAGAGAGTAAAAGAGGTAAACGTATCTGAGAATATCAGAAAATACTCTCTTTGTGAAAAAGACGATTGCGTTGTGATGAATGTTATCCTTCCCGGAGGCAATACAAAGAACGTAAATCCTATGAATCTTCTTGAGGCTGTAAACAGATATCTCGGTACAGAAATAGTACCTCTCAATATCATAAGACTTGGGCTTCTTGATGCAAATCTTATTGCTTTTGAATAAAGAAACGGTATAAAAATGTCTGTAAATAGTCAAGAAAAACTATTGCAATCTTGATTTTATTGTGATATTATATATAAGCGTTCGTTTGCGTTTAGAGATTAAAACCACTAAACGGCGATTAATGCACAGCGTACATTAAAGCGGTCGGTCCTCTGGCAGGAG
>JAZUCO010000004.1:0-1617 GCA_045639185.1 Acutalibacteraceae bacterium | reverse complement strand
CCCAACACACTTTTTACAGACGGTGAATGGGAGCATCCCAGCTCAGTATGGCACTCAACAGAATTCCTTCAGTGGCTTTACAATGAGTCAAGCGTAAAGGATTACATCGTACCCAATGACCGTTGGGGAAGAGAAACAAGAGGTCGTCTCGGCGGAAATCTTACTACAGAATACGGTTTTGTAGGTTCACCCGATACAGATGTTGAAAACATTCAGGAGCTTGACAGAGTATCAGAAGAATGCAGAGGCATCGGTGCTTCATTCGGCTGGAACAAGTTTGAAACTGTTGACGATTATCTGTCACCCAAGGCTCTTATTGATATGTTTGTTGACCTTATTTCAAAGGGTCAGAACTTCCTTCTTAACATCGGACCCACAGACGACGGCAGAATTCCCGTTATTATGGAAGAAAGACTCCGTCAGATGGGTAAGTGGCTTAAAGTCAACGGTGAAGCAGTTTACGCAAGCCGCAGATATGTAAAAGAATCAAAAACAGAGAATGTCAAATACACAAGAAGTAAGGACAGCAGTAAGATATATGCATTCTTTATGAAGTATCCTATGGGTGCTGTTACTCTCGAAGATGTTGACTACAGCGAAAATATGAAAGTTTCACTTCTTGGCTACGATGGTGAAATCAAGGCTTCAGATGATAACGGTAAGCTTAAGATTGATTTCGGCTTCATTAATCCCGATGAAATGAAATCAGAATACGTTTATACAGTTAAAATTGAAAAGTAAGCATAAAAAAAGTTCGGCAGAAGCCGAACTTTTTTTTGTATGTTTTAGAGTTTCAGAATAACATTCTTTTTGTTGAGGAGATATGCCATACCTGTGAGAAGTGCTGTGACAGCGGCAATGATAACAATTGAAATGCCAACTGAAGCGGTATGGAAGAAATCTCCGAGTATTGATGTGAGAAGACCGATGAAACCGAATTCGATACAGTAGAGGAGAATGGGATTTTTGCCCCACCACATAAGAGGATCGAACTTGGATTTGTAGAAGTTAAAGCAGTCATAAATGATGAATGCAACAAGTGAAAGCACCATTGAAATGAGCACATATGAAGGGCTGATACTTCCTTTGTTTACGGGGAGGAAAGTGCTGAGAGCTCCTGCAAATGTATCTGATGCGGGGAGTGTTTTGAAAATTGCAATTGTAATGATTGCAACAGGTACGGCAAATATGCCCACAGCAGCAAGGAATTTTTTCTTGTCTTTGTAATAGATATCTGCAAAAGCTGTGTAAATGAGCATCATTGCACCGTATGCGATACCGCCCATCAGACCACCATCAGGTACAACGTCAATAAGCTGCATATTGTTTTCAAACAGGTCTCCGGCAAGGTTGCCTTCGTGGAATAATGCAAAAATTGTAAGAAGTACAGCACCGGCGATAAATCGTATTGCCCCCCCCCATTTATTGTTTATCGTAATAAAGGGAAGTGCCACAAGACCTGCAAAACCGATGTGGTGAAGAACAAGCCAGTAACCGTAAGAATCTGTTGTGTTGCCAAGACAAAGCATAATGAAGTTAACGGTTGTGATAACAATACCTGAAACACCCATTACAAGAAGAATTGCCTGAAGTGCTGTTGAGAATACTTTTTTCACT
>JAZUCO010000003.1:0-4919 GCA_045639185.1 Acutalibacteraceae bacterium | reverse complement strand
GGAATTGATAAAAATATTCCTGCCGCCGGTATAATATCGCTGAACAGCGAAAAAACAGCGGTAACTGCAACAAACAATGTATTTATCGGCAATTTTACAGAATATTTCTCAGGCGGAATAACTGAGTCCGAAAACATTTTCAATTAAACAAAAAAAGCCTTCATCAGTATATGTACTGATGAAGGCTTTTTGCTGTATCAAAAGATTTTTCTGAGCCATTTTTTCATACTGTCAAGCCATACAGAATTGTATGAAACAGTATCAGAAACATCATCGCAGGTATGCTTATCACAGGTACTGAGTCCATGACCTCCAAAGGGGTAAATGTGAAGTTCAACGGGCACTTTATTTTCAGCAAGAGCTGTTGCATAAAGAAGGCTGTTTTCAACGGGTACACAGCCGTCTTCTGCAGTATGCCAGATAAATGCAGGAGGTGTGACAGATCTCACATTTCTTTCACAGGAGAAGTAATCTTCTTCATCCTTATCAGGAGCGTGACCGATAAGATTCAGAAAGCTTCCCTGATGAGCCTTGTTGAAATCGGCAGTTACAACGGGATAGCAAAGTACGGAAGCATTGACACTCTTGCTTTCGGGGAAAACTTCTCTTACTTCCTTGCAATCAAACATAACAGAATAATGAGCAGCAAGATGTCCGCCTGCAGAAAAGCTCATTATTGCAATTTTTGCAGTATCACAATTCCATTCATCTGCATTTGCATAAATAAGCTCCATTACTGCAGCAACTTCTCTTATCTGAGAAGGAAAACGGTGAGGAGCAACAGAATATGTAAGAATAAAAACATTGAAACCTTCGGGAAGAAGATGAAGTGCAATGGGTTCTGATTCTCTCTCTGAACACATTCCGTATCCGCCGCCGGGACAAATCAGCATACAAGGTCTTTTCAGATTCTCTCTTCTCATTTCTGCCATATTATATGGCAGATATATATCAAGAGTAGGATTCTTGCCATCTTCTGCGAGAAATTCAAAATACTTACCGAGTTCTATTCTTTCACATTTCAATACAAACACCGCCTGAATTTTTTTATCAGTATATCACAGCAAAAATAAATCATCAAGAATTTATGCTCAGAAATAAACGGACAAATTGCTTTTTGTGAAAAGTATTCAAATAATGCTGTTATATTTTTACATTTTGACAAATTGACTTTATGTCGGTTTTAATATATATTTATTTTATAAAATAATGGGAGGTTCTTTGTTATGATTCAGATTTTAAGAACTTTTGTTTTGATGTTTTTATCTGTTGAACTTGCATTCACCGGAATGATCAACGGAATAACAATCAAAAACGACTATCAGATGCCCGAAGTAACTCCGGGTGAATATTCACAGTATGTTGATGCATACATCGGCACAGGCGGTCTCCCCTGGACCTGCGGCATGCTCTCAACAGCTGCAAGCGTGCCCTTCGGTCTTGTAAGACTTGGAGCAGACACAAGTTTTGTAGGCGGTGCTTACATCACAAAAACAAACACTTCAGGTTATTACTATGAACAGGGTCATATTGAAGGTTTCAGCCATTCAAGACTTTCAGGTACAGGTGCCGAAGAATATGAAATGTTCAGAGTTACTCCTGCAATCGGCAGCAGAAAAGCAGGTGTACTTGCATATTCTCACGATTACGAAACAGTAATGCCCGGTTACTATGCAGTTTATCTTCAGGCTATCGATTGTCTTGTTGAACTTACTGCAGACGAGCATACAGGTGTTCACAGATACACATTCGGTTCATCAAAAGATGCAAGACTTTCTCTTGATGTTTCCAGTTATGCAGGCAACAGCAGAGTTGAAAACTCTTTTGCTGAATACGATGCAGAAACAGGTCTTATCACAGGCGGTTGCTTACTCTTTGCTCAGTTTTCAGGCAGATATGACGGTCTTCCCGTTTACTTTGCTGCAAAAGCTGACAAAGAAATCAAAGAGTGCAAAATCACAGGTGATGAAACAGACCTTAAGGTTGACCTCAACTTCGGCAACATTCAGAATGATGCAGTTGAACTTCAGGTAGGTATCAGTTTTGTAAGTACAGAAAACGCTCTTCTCAACCTTGAAGCTGAAACAGACGGTCTCACTTTTGACGAAGTAAGAGCCAACGCTTTTGCTGATTGGGAAAAGGAACTTTCTCTCATCAAGATTGAAACTCCCGATGAAGATATCAAAACTATTTTCTACACATCTCTTTACCATACAATGATTATGCCCTCAAACGTAACAGACGTTAACGGTGAATATCTCGGTTTTGACAAAGAAGTTCACACTGCAGAGGGTTATACATACAGAAGTGATATGTCACTTTGGGATACAGTAAGAAATACTCATGCTCTTTACACTCTCATTGAAGCTGATGTTCAGAATGACTGTCTCAATTCTCTTGTAGAGATGGCAAAGGCAGGCGGTGCCCTTCCCAGATGGCCTCAGGGCGCAGGTTACTCAGGTTCAATGTTTGGTGACAGCGCAAACATTCTCATTACAGAAAGCTATCTTAAAGGCTTTACTGATTTTGATGTTGAAACTGCTTATGAATATATGAAAAAATCTTCAGACGGTAAGGTCAACAAAGTCGGCAGAGAATTTGTTGAAGAATATAATACTTACGGATATGTTCCCGAAGATATTGACGGCACAAAGAAGTCTGTAAGCCGTACACTTGAATATGCTTGGGAAGATGCAGCAATCGCTAATCTTGCAGCAGCTCTCGGCTATGAAGAAGATGCAGTAAAATACACAGACAAATCAATGTATTACAAAAATGTATTCAATTCAGACAACAAATACTTTATGGCAAGAAATTCAGACGGAAGCTTTGTTACAACATTCAACCCCAACATTTCTTCATTCATTGATGAAATTCTTCCCATAAAATTTGCAAAGGGCTATTGCGAAGGTAGTGCACAGCAGTGGAGATGGAGTGCAACACACGATATTGAAGGTATGATCAGTCTCTTCGGCTCAGACGAATACTTTGTATCTGAGCTTGAAGCATTTATGGAAGCTGCTTCTCCCACAAGAGCTTATCTTGATCCCGGTGCAGGTTACTGGGTAGGTAATCAGCACGACATCCACACTCCTTACCTTTTCTCTGACGCAGGAAGAAGTGACCTTACACAGAAATGGGTACGCTGGACACTTTCTGACCGTTTCAGCACAGATATCAACGGTCTTGACGGTAATGATGACGGCGGTACACTCAGCTCATGGTATGTATTCTCAGCAATGGGCTTCTATCCCCTTGCTGGTACAGACAAATACTGGATCGGTTCACCCAACCTTGATTCAGCAGAAATCACTCTTTCAAACGGCAATACTCTCAAGATGACAGCTATCAACCAGAGCTCAACAAATGTTTATGTCAAGAGCGTAACACTCAACGGTGTTGAACTTGAAGGCAACTACATCACACACGAACAGCTCACAGGCGGCGGAGAACTTGTTTTTACAATGTCTGCAACAGCTTAATCACAGGGAGGAATCCAGATGAGTTATATCAAAGGTTTCTTTTCATTCATTCAGGTTCTTCTTTACATTATAGGTGCAATACCCGTCAGCTATGATATAGATTACGGCGGGGGCACTTATGTGCAACAGGAAGTAGTGACGCCGATGTATCTTGCAGAAGACGGTGAAAGCGAATTTGTCATTGTTACTGCTGATAATGCAGACGAATGCGTTATGACGGCTGTAACAGCAATGCAGGATTATCTCAGACAGATAGGCAATGTAAGCATTGAATATGTAAAAGAGTCTGAATATACCGGCGGCAAAGCAATTCTTATCGGTGAAACAGAAATTGAAAAAGACATCGTGACAATTGACCGTTCACAGATAAAGGCAGACGGATTTATGCTCTACTCCGACGGTGATTATCTTGTGGTTGCAGGTGCTGATTCAAGAGGTACACTCTACGGTGTATATACATTCCTTGAAGAACATCTCGGTGTAAGATGGTTCACTCCTAAACTTGAAGTTGTTCCCGAAACGGAAGATATTGTTATTGATGCAAATATCAACAGAACAGTTGAACCTTCATTTGCAGTAAGAAGAAATTCTCAGGCTTATGCAGATGATGAATACAGAGCAAAAACAAAAATCAACGTTTCATTCTATTATGATGCTGTACCTTACGGCGGTGCAATGACCTGGGTTATGTGGGACGTTACACTCGACAGACTTGTTCCCGATTCACTTTTTGCAACTCACCCCGAATATTTTGCAATGAATGAAGACGGTACAAGAACAACAGACCACGTTTGTCTCTCAAATCCCGACGTTCTTGCATTGACAATCGAAAACGCAAGAACAGCAATCAACAACTGCAAATACAACGCAGAATATTTCCACATCGGTCAGAAAGATAATTCAAATTACTGTCACTGTGCAGATTGTGAAGCTCTTTATGAAGAATACGGCAGTGTTTGTGCACCCACACTTATTTTCACAAATAATCTTGCAGATGCTCTTGATGAAGAGTTCCCCTATATGACTTTTACATTCTATGCATACGGCGAAACAGAAAGACCGCCTCAGAAAGGCGATCTCAGATGCAACAGCAATGTTGTTCCCGTACTCTGTCAGCTTCATACAGCCTGCAGAAGTCATCCCATTACAGAATGTGGTGCAATTGATTTGCAGAATGAAACATTCGAATCTCTTTTTGTTGAGCAGGATACAACAGTTGCAAAAGACCATGCAAAATGGGTAGAAGTTGCTGACAGAACTTTCATTTATGACTACACAATCAATTTCCTGAACACAGCAATGTTCTTCTCAAACTTTGAAACAATGCAGTCTACAATGAAGTATATGCACGACATAGGCATCACAGGTTATGTATACAACTGCGGTGACGGTCATTATTCAGCATTCAACGAGCTGAGAAACTATCTTCTCTGCAAA
>JAZUCO010000002.1:0-9055 GCA_045639185.1 Acutalibacteraceae bacterium | reverse complement strand
CACATGTTTGTGTGACCACCGTGCTTTGTCAGTTCTGTGCCGTAAATCAGTGTCAGACCATCCGTTTCGGGCAGTTCGCCGCAGTTTTTATTGTGGTCGGTAATCATAATATAATCAAGCTTGTTCTTTTTTGCTTTTTTTATAAGCTGTTCAACCGTCAGCGCACCGTCGGAGTTGACTGTGTGTGAATGGGGAACACCAACATACCACTTATAAGCCATATCTGTTCTCCTTTATTCTGCATTTGAAATAGATTCATTTTCCTTGTGGCGGTCATCACGCATTTTTGCAAGTTCACGGTACATCTGCTCTTTCTTTTCACCCTCAATATCGTAAGATGTCTTGAGGATTATAGCCTTGAGAACATTTGCAAGAGTATAGCCGAAGAGAAGGAAGGCAAGAAGCCAGAGACAGGTGTTCATGTATGTGGGCTGAGCCTGCATTGTTGCAACAAGGTCACCCTCTGATGATGACAGATAACCTACTCTTGCAATCATAAATGGAATTGCAATATCCTTTATGGTGTTCAGTCCTGTTGTAATCCAACCGGGAACAATACCCTGGACAGCTTCCATTCTTTCACCGCACTGCCATTCAAGATAATCGTAATATTCAACATTGAAATGAGAGTTTGAAAGCTCCTGTATTCCTATGCCGATACCGAAAATGAAATAGAATACATAGAAGAATATGCTGTTCCATCCTTCAAAAAAGTATATGCCCATCTTTGCCTCAACAAAGCAGATACCGAAAAGCACAAAAGCTGAAACGGGTGTATAGATACCACAGAACTTAAGAAGTTTTGTGGGTTCATATTTCTTGGAAAGTTTTGTTGTAATAATGTTACCTACAACAGTGCCGACAGCAGTGGGGAGTGTGAGAAGAAGATTCTTTGATGAACCGACTGTAATAGCTGCAAGAAATGTAGACATTTTGCCGAGCATTGCAAGGGTGTTTACCCACTGTATACCCTGATATGCACGGTAGTTCTTATTCTTGAACAGAGAAAATAATGCTTTTGAAATTCGGACTTTTTCTTTCTTTGGCAGTTCGATTCTTTCTTTGCAGAAAAGACCGCACATAAGGTTGCCGAACATTGTGACAGATGCAGCAACGAGAGCAAGTGTCATGTACATTTTGTTTTTGTCGTCGCTGAAAAGACCGTATACAAAGGTTGCAATGTAGGCTCCGCCGTAACCGATATAGTATGACAGCTGCCACATTGTTGCAACAAGCTTCTTTTCCTTGTGATTGGGAGAGATAACCTGAACAATATTCTGCCCCATATTGTTGAATGTATTGAATATGGTCTGACAGCATGCAACACCGTAACGGAAAAGAGTCATCTGCTGAACTGTCCATCCCTCGGGAACATAGAAATAGAAAACCGTGAGCAGGAAAATGGGGATAAGACAGATTATGTACCATTGACGGTATCTGCCCCAACGGCTCTTCCATTTCTGAACGATTATACCTGCTATAGCACCGATTGCCACACCCAGAACGGTTGTGATGGTTGTCTGTACAGCGAGAATGGAAGCAATTTCATCTGCACTTACACCTGCAGGGCCGAAATAGAGTTCGTGCAGGAACGCCGCGGCAAGAGTACCCGTAAGGGTTGTTCCGAACATACCGCCGATTCTTGCAAACATAATGCAGATATACTCAAATTTTGTGATGTATTTACCTTCGTTGTGAGATAATGCACCTTGCGGAATTTCCGTAACCGTTGGTTTTTTCTTTTTCATTACAATCACTCCATACTCATTTTGTTCAATATTAACATATTCAGAAAAATAAAACAATATCTTTTATGGATTAAAAACAGACAAAGCAGAGAAAACTCTGCTTTGTCTGTTGTATTATTGAGCTTTTTTGTAAATATGAATGTAATCCGAAGACATATCGTAGGGCACAAAGCCTTTTTCTGAGAACTTTGCAAGGAGTCTCAATGTTTCTTCGTTGTAACCTCCACGCATATCGAAAAGGACATATTCGAAGTCATCTCGGTTTGTGTAGTATGTCTCATAAATCACGTCTCTGTCTGAAAGGTGAGGAATGAGGAATGTTGATGCGCATACGGCTGCATCATCGGGGATTGTGTCAAGCACTGCATTCATTTCTTCAAAAACTTCTTTGTTTTTTGCATAATTTTTATAATCATCAACCGCAGCGGGTACAATAATCATAAAGAAAAGCATCGTAGCGAGGCCTGCGCCGTAACAGAGGTGATATTTCTTGTTTTTTCGGGCATATCCTGAACATTCATCACGCTCAGATAGAGAAGAAGTGTTGTTATGCCGAAGCTGTACTGGAAATGAATATTGTACTGGTATACATAGCTTGTGAAAAGATTGAGAAGTACGGGCAGTACAAGAATAAGCCTTGCTTTTTTCTTTGTGAAAAACGGTATGAACGCAAGGGGGGCGAAAATCTGAATAAAATAGAAAATCTTTTCTGCCGAAGTGTCTGTTGTGAGGAAAATCTGTTTTACGGAGTACTGCGGATTGAAAAGGACTGTTTTTACCATTCCGAGGAGACCCTCGTCACCGTTTATCATTGAGCTGAATCGGTCAGACATAATTCCGAGACCGTAGGTGTTGATGTAATAACAGGCTCCGATGAAATATATTCCGCTTAAAAGAAGAAGTGCAGTTCCCTTTTTTATCTGTTTTTCCGCAATTATAATATAAACGGCAAAAACTGCAACATAAACAAAAGCATCTTCTTTTACCATAAGGGTAAGAAGTGTAAAAATGAGCATAACGGGGAATTTTTTCTTCTCGTAGAAGTAGAACATCCACATAAGAAACGGCACGAGCAGACAATTTTCGTGAAAATCAAAAAGACAGCCTGCTGAAAGAGCCGCATTTCCGAGATACATTACGGAAAGTGCACATATGATTTTGTCTGAAATCTTTTTGTGCTTCATTATGAGCACAAAAGGTATTATTCCGCTGTAGATTGCAACGGTCTGACAGACAGCAACCGTTACGGGAGAGGGGAATATGAAATAAACGGGTAGGAATACATAAAGGGCGGGAGAGAAATGAACTGCAAAATGGGAAAGAATTCTGTCTCGCTCACAGCTTGCAAGCGGAGCAAAACTTTCTCTCATATTGTAATACATATTGCAGAAAATTCCGAAGTCAAAATTCGGTGCCGTGTATGTAAGATATCTGTAAACAGACATTGCCGTTACTGTGCCGAAAAAGAAGAGTGTACATACTGCCGTGAAAATAATTACCTGCTTTTTGCCGATTTTTATTTTCAGCGGTTTTCTGTTGCAGAGGTAATGATGAACACTCAGTACATATATTATTGCAAGTGCGATAAATGTGTAAATGCTGTTGTAGAAATACAGCAGTGTGCAAGAAAACATAAGCACCGCCGACGGAAGAAACAGATATGCAAATCCGTCGCTTTTCATATCAATAACAGAAACGGCAATGAATGAAAAAATAAACAAAAGCAGAGTGCCTGTTACATTGGTGCTGTCAAGTGCAATGTTTCCCGTTTGAAAAATCATAATGCCTGTTGCTGAAAACAGCCAACAGGCGAAGAATTTTTCAAAAAAGTTTTTAAGGTACAAATTGCACATTTTTTTAAGTGTTTGCATTGTAACACGTCCTTTATGAATCAGGATTTTTTGCCTTTTCTTGATACCTTTTCTTTTGAACCGTCGGGACGGAGAATTGTTGTGTTTTCAAGATGACCCACAAGTGAAGCTTTTACGGAGTCGATATATTCTCTTCTGAGAACAGCCTGCTCAGCCTTTTCCTCCTCTGTAAGACCTTCGGGAGTTTTTGATTTTCTTGCAAGTTCATTGATTCTGTCAATTTTTTTCTGTTCCATTTTTATCACCTTGTTATATTCTAACTTAAACGTAAAAAAATTTCAATATATACTTGCAGAATTGTTTTTTAATTGTATAATATAAAATATAACGGAGGTTTTTTTATGACTATTTTTGATGCAATCACAGAACTTCTGAACTACGGTGAAGGTGTTCTTTTTGAAAAGGAAGACAGAGTTTACTGTCAGAATCTTATTCTCGATGTTTTACAGCTTGACGCAATGGAAGACGGCTGTGCAAAGGGTGAAGCAGAGCTTTGTGAAATCCTTAAGGTTATTCTTGATTATGCCTGCGAAAAGGGTATTATTGAGGACAGCGTTACATACCGTGACCTGTTTGACACAAAGGTTATGAACTGTATGATGCCCAGACCTTCCGAAGTTATAAAGAAGTTCAATGTTCTTTATGCGGAAGACCCCGTAAAGGCAACCGAATATTACTATGAACTCAGCAGAAAGTCAGATTATATCCGCACATACAGAGTGCGTAACGATATGAAATGGCTCGCTCCCACTCCTTACGGTGATATGGATATCACAATCAATCTCTCAAAGCCTGAAAAAGACCCCAAGGCTATTGCCGCTGCAGCAAAAATGAAAGCTGCATCATACCCCAAGTGTATGCTTTGTAAGGAAAATGAGGGTTATGCAGGCAGAGTCAATCACCCCGCAAGAGAAAATCACAGAATCATTCCTCTTACAGTTGACGGTGGTGAGTGGTTTATTCAGTATTCACCCTATGTTTACTACAACGAGCATTGCATTGTTTTCAACGGTGCTCACACCCCCATGAAGATAGACAGAAGCGCATTCAGAAAGCTTTTTGATATTGTCAAATATCTTCCTCATTATTTCGTAGGTTCAAATGCAGACCTCCCCATCGTCGGCGGTTCAATTCTTTCTCACGAGCATTTTCAGGGCGGCAATTATGAATTCGCAATGGCAAAGGCTCCCACAGAGCAGAAAGTTACATTTGACGGTTATGATGATGTTGAAGCAGGCATCGTAAAATGGCCTATGACTGTTATCCGCCTTTCAGGTGACGATACAGACAGAATCGTTGACCTTGCAGACAAGATTCTCACAGCCTGGAGAGGTTATACAGACGCAGATGCATTCATTTTTGCCGAAACAGACGGCACTCCCCACAACACAATCACTCCCATTGCAAGAATGCGTGACGGCAAGTTTGAACTTGACCTTGTTCTCCGTAACAACATCACAACAGAGCAGTATCCCGACGGTGTTTATCATCCCCATCCCGAGCATCACCACATCAAGAAAGAAAACATCGGTCTTATTGAGGTTATGGGTCTTGCTGTTCTTCCTGCAAGACTTAAGTCTGAAATGGAAAATCTTGCAAAGGCTATTGTTGCAGGTGCAGACATCAGAGCTGATGAAGTTCTTGAAAAACACGCAGACTGGGTTGATATGCTCAAAACAAAATATGACATAAACAGCGACAATGCTGATGATATAATCAAAAAAGAAATCGGTATTGTATACTCAGAAATTCTTGAACAGTGCGGTGTCTTCTCAAGAGATGAAAAGGGACGAGCACAGCTTATCAAATTCATAGAAAGTGTGAAGTAATATGAAAAGATTTTTTGCAGACGGAATGACAGTTCTTTTTCAGGGTGACAGCGTAACAGACTGTGGTCGTGACAGAAGCATCGCTTCAGGTATGGCTTGTATGGGTGACGGTTATCCCAGAATTTTTGCAGAAGTTTATAACACTCTTTTTCCCGACAATAAAGTTAAATTTGTCAACAGAGGTGTTTCAGGCGACAGAACAGACCATCTTCTTGAAAGATATGAAAAAGATTTCAAGGCAGTAAACCCCGATTTTATTTCCATTATGATTGGTATCAACAACACATGGAGAAACTTTGACGGCGGTGCTGATTACTGCTCTGCAGAGAGATTTGAGAGTGAGTATGATGAACTTCTTTCAAAAATCAAGGCAGATATGCCCGATGCAAAAATTCTTATTATCGAACCTTTTGCATTTACAGCTCATCCTGACAGAAATACATGGCAGGAAGACCTTGACGGCAAGAGAGATGCTGCAAAACGTCTTGCATTCAAATATGCCGACTGGTATATCCCTATGTATGATGTTCTTACAGAGGCTTCCGAAACAGAGTTTGATATGTATGAACTTTCTGCAGACGGTGTTCACCCCTGTGCAACAGGTCACTCTGTTATTGCAACAGAAATTCTTAAAACACTTGAAATTATCTGATAATTATGAATGTTGACATGTCAGTACAACAGAATAAACCTAAAAAAGAGCGCATTGAGATTCTCGATGCGCTTCGTGGTTTTGCGGTTGTATTAATGGTGTGTCATCATTTTTTATATGACCTTGTTGTTTTTCTTGATGCACCCGAATGGCTTTTTTCAAACAAGGCTTTTGACATTCTTCAGCCGTTTTTTGCAGGTGTATTTATTGCACTTTGCGGTGTTTCTTCCAATTTTTCCAGAAGCAATATAAAAAGAGGAATAATAACTCTCGGTTTTGCTCTTGGCGTTACGGCTGTAACGATTTATCTTGAAATGCCCATAATCTTCGGTGTGCTTCATCTTCTTGCCTGCTGTATGCTGTTTTACGGCATCACGCATCGATTACTTGAAAAGATAAACGGCATTTTTCTGTTGATTATCTGTGTTGCACTTGTGATTATTTCTGCTTATTGTGTCAATAATATTCCTGTGCAGTCAGACAAATTATGGATACTCGGCTTTGCGGCAGAAGATTTTGTAAGTTATGATTATTTTCCGCTTTTGCCGTGGCTGTTTGTATTTCTCAGCGGTACCGTTATCGGCAGATATATTGCGGCAGATAAGTTTCCCCGTTGGTTTTACAAGGTAAAAATTCCCGTTTTGTCCTTTATAGGCAGACACGCTCTCGTTATTTATATCGTGCATCAGCCTTTGCTGTACCTTATAACACTTCTTATAAAGGGGATAGAAAAATGAAAAAGACAACTTCTCTGATTATGGGTTCTGTTGCGGCAGGTGCAGTTGCAATGGTTGCAGGCGCAGAGCTTCTTTATGAATGCACAATGAATGTGCCCTTTGCTAAAAAGGTTGCAAAGAAAATAGGACTTCAGGATGACACAATGATTGAGCTTTTCAAAAATGATCCTCTTTTCCGTGACAGTCTTTGCTGGTTCAGATCACTGAAGCTCAGCGATAATAAGATAAGAAATGACAAGGGTGAAGAAATTCACGGCTATATTATTGAAAATGAAAAGAAAAGCAATAAATGGGCAATCTGTGTTCACGGATATATGGGTTCACCAAGTGTGCAGTCACCCTTTGTGAAACATTTTTATGACAACGGCTATAACGTTCTTTGTCCCAGCCTTCGTGCTCATCATAAAGATACGGGCAAGTATTGTTCAATGGGTTGGCATGATAAGAATATTGTTCTTGATTGGATTGACTATCTTACTTGTATGTATCCCGGTTGCGAAATCGTGCTTCACGGTGTTTCAATGGGTGCGGCAACAGTTATGCTTGCGACGGGTGAAATTCTTCCCTATAATGTAAAATGTGCCGTTGCGGACTGCGGATATTCATCCTGCAAAGATGTTTTTGCTCACGTGATGAAAAACAATATGCATATGCCCTCATTCCCTCTTCTCAATCTTGCAAATTCAATCTCAAAGGCAAGAGGCAATTTTGATTTCGGCAAATGCACTCCTGCTTCTGCCGTGGCAAGGTCAAAAACTCCCACATTTTTTGTTCACGGCACGGGTGATGATTTTGTGCCCTACAGAATGCTTGATATTGTTTTCAATGCCTGTACGGCAGAGAAAGAAAGACTCGATATTGCAGATGCTCCCCACGCAGTTGCACTTGCATACGACCCTGACCTTTATTTTTCGTCTATGGACAGCTTTATTGAAAAATATTCATCAGTTTCAGCCTGAGATGTTGTAATAAAAAGTAAAGTCTGTTAATATAAAACCATAAATTATTTTACGGAGGTAAAATTATGATATCATTTGACGCTTCTCAGAAAATATTCAAACTTGATACACCCGAATCAAGTTACATAATCGGCATCGGTGCGGAAGATTATCTTCTCAACCTTTACTACGGTGCTTATATTCCCGATGCCAATCTCTGGGCAAATGCAAAACGCATAAAGAGTGCATCTTTCAGCCCTGCAAATAAAAATATTCCTAATGAAGAGTTTTCAACAGACGTTGCACCTATGGAATATTCCTGCAACGGCAGCGGTGACTTCAGAATTTCTGCTCTTGCAGTAAAGAATGTTCACGGCAACACAACAACCGATATCCGTTATGTCAGCCACAAGCTCTACAAGGGCAAACCCTCTCTTGCACCTCTTCCTGCTGTTTATGTAAACAACGACAGCGAGGCAGACACTCTTGAAATTCTTGCAGAAGACTGCGTAACAGGCGTAAAGGTTACTCTTATTTACACAGCTTTCAATACTGTTGATGCAATCACAAAGAGTGTAAGAGTTGAAAATGGCGGTACTGATGCAGTTGATGTTGAAAGAGTATTCTCAACTTGTCTTGACCTGCCTTCAATGGATTTTGACCTTATCACTTTCTATGGCAGACATGCAAAGGAAAGATGCAGAGAGCAGAGAAGACTTGCTCACGGTATTCAGGGCATTGCAAGTAAGAGAGGTTCATCAAGCCACAATCAGAATCCCTTTGCGGCTCTTCTCCGTCACGGTGCAACTGAAGACAACGGTGATGCATACGGTTTTAACCTTGTTTACAGCGGTAATTTTGAATTCAGCGCAGAATGTGACTATTCAGGCACAACAAGAGTTATTATGGGTATCAACCCCACAGATTTCTCCTGGCATCTTGAACCCGGTGAAAGTTTCCAGTCTCCCGAAGCTGTGCTTGTTTACACAGACAAAGGTCTTGGCGAAATGAGCCGTATTTATCACAGACTTTATATGAACAACCTCGTAAGAGGCAGATATAAAACAGAAAAGAGACCTCTTCTCATCAACAGCTGGGAAGCTGCATACTTTGATTTTGACACAGACAAGCTCGTTGAGTTTGCAAAGAATGCAAAAGAGCTCGGTATGGATATGCTCGTTATGGACGACGGCTGGTTCGGTAAGAGAAATGACGACACAAACTCTCTCGGCGACTGGTTTGTCAACGAAAACAAGCTCAAGGGCGGTTTAGGTGTTCTT
>JAZUCO010000001.1:0-3470 GCA_045639185.1 Acutalibacteraceae bacterium | reverse complement strand
TCTTGTTTCTCTTCCCCAACGGTCATTGGGTACGATGTAATCCTTTACGCTTGACTCATTGTAAAGCCACTGAAGGAATTCTGTTGAGTGCCATACTGAGCTGGGATGCTCCCATTCACCGTCTGTAAAAAGTGTGTTGGGCTTGTAGTTTTCAATAAGCTCCTTGAGCATAGGAATAAGATGCTCTGTTGCGTACTCTTCAGGATTCTTGAGGTAAAGAGGATGGAACCACTCGTAAACTGAATGATATACACCGAACTTAACCTTTGTACCTTCACAAGCTTCGCTGAGTTCTTTACAGAAGTCTCTGTGGGGGCCTACATCAACGCTGTTCCAGTTCCATGCATACTTTGACTTATAAAGACAGAAACCATCGTGATGCTTTGAAACAAGATTCATATATCTTGCACCTGCATCTTCAAAAAGAGAAATCCAGTCCTTTGCATTGAAATTCTCTGCCTTGAACATATTCACAAAGTCTGTATATTTGAAATCGGGACCGTATGTTTTCTGATGGTATTCAAAATACTGCTTGTCTACGGGAGATTCTTTCTCCACATCACAATGGCAACCGTACCACTCTGAATAATGGCCCTTGGGTGCATATGCAGGTACACTGTAAAGACCCCAGTGAATGAAAATACCGAACTTTGCATCTTCAAACCATTCGGGAACAGGTCTTGAATTTATTGATTCCCAATTATTTTCGTACTTCATCTGATTTACTCCTTTATGTAAGCTTCAAGACGGTAAATAGGCTGACCTAAATCTGTGAAGCGTTTTTCATATTCTGTCATAATATTGCCCTCGAAATCACTTTTGTGAAGATCGAGAGAAACATTTTTCATTGCAAAACCGTTCTGTGAAAACTGTTCGATTGAGTATTCAAAAAGAATCACATTATCTGTTTTCTGATGAATTTCTGCACCCTCTGTCATCATCTGGCGGTAAATAGCAAGAAATCTGCCGTCTGTGAGTCTGTGGTGAGCATATTTCTTCTTGGGGAAAGGACAAGAGAAGTTGAGATAAATTCTCTCTATGCTGTTATCGGGTATATATTTGGGCAGATACTCAGCACGGCACTGCATAAAATACACATTTTTAATTCCTTCGTCCTTGACCTTTTTTGCAGCCATATAAATTACGTTGGGATTCACTTCAACCGCAATGTAGTTAATGTCGGGATTGCGCTTTGCCAATTCACACACAAACTGACCTTTGCCGCATCCTACTTCAAGCTGCATAGGGTTATCGTTGCCGAAAATACCCTTAAAATCAAGATATTCTTTCTTCTCTGCAGAAGTGACATAGTTAGGATCATCGGAATGAAGCACAGACAGAATGTCTGAAACGTATTCCATTTTTTCTGCGAGATTTTTCTTTTTTCTCATTCTCATAAGTCTATCTCCATATATGAAAGCTCATAATTACCCGTTACGGGGTTTTTCTTTTTATAATCACAGTAAACAACTCTGTTTTCGCTGTAAAGTATCGCACAGCCTACTTTGCCTTTTATCTGCATATTCTCGTAAAAGTGCTTTTT
This sequence comes from Acutalibacteraceae bacterium, assembly GCA_045639185.1. Classification (GTDB taxonomy): domain Bacteria; phylum Bacillota; class Clostridia; order Oscillospirales; family Acutalibacteraceae; genus UBA1081. Next base: position 1,927 of record JAZUCO010000001.1, on the reverse strand, counting down.
GATGCGTCTTAGTCTGTCATCTTTGATTTTCAGAATTTCAGGCAGGACTCCCGAAGAATTTGAGGAAAGTCTGTCGCAAACAAGAGCATCACGAAGCTTCACCTTATCTGTTTTACTGCCGAAAAAATTATAAACCAATCCGAGGTATTCGTCAAGAGGAATGTTCTTTTTATCTGCAGTAAATTCACCGAAAGATGCAAACAAATCGAAGGGAGAAAATCCGCATTCATCAACAAGAAAATCAAGTGTTTTTCTGAATCTTCCGCTATTGTAAAGACGGTCTGCGGCATCTTCAGCATAGTGAATTATCTGCATATCTTCCTCTGTCAGACAATCGGTTGAAATGACTTCATATGGTGTTTCCGAATGGAAAATGCAACTGAAATCTTTACTTTTTTCACGCAGCTCACTGCCATGAAGAAGTTTCAGAAAACCAAGCTGAAGCATATCAGGTTTGAGAGAATAAAGTTTATTGAAACTGTGTCTGAATGAATCAAGATTTTCACACGGCAGCCCTGCAATAAGGTCTGCGTGGATATGTATATTCCCTGCGCTAAGCAGTTTTTTAATTGTATTTTCAAGTTTTGTTGTATCGGGATTGCGATGCACGGCTCTGAGAGTATCGGGATTGAAACTCTGAAGTCCCACTTCAAGCTGAAAGAGTCCCACGGGAGCATTCTGAAGAATTCCGAGAGTGCTGTCGTGAAGTGTACCACCGTCTATTTCAAAATGGAAACATACATCTAAGGGGATTTTACTACCCGAGTTTTCAATAATAAACTCAAGAATTTCATTTGCTCTGTCTTTTTTTGCATTGAATGTGCGGTCAATAAATTTGACAGTTTTTGCACCGCTATTTGCAAGCAGAAGTATCTCTTTTTTTACTCTGTCAATATCATAAAGAACAAGACCGCCGCATCTGCCCGAAAGACAGAATGCACAAGAAAACGGACATCCTCTTGAAGCCTCTATATATGCGATTCTGCCGTTTAATGAATCAAAATATTCCGCACAATAAGGTGACACAGGCTCTTTGTCTGAAACGACGGGTTCATTTATGATAATTTTTCCGTTATCTCTGTAACAAAGACCGCCAACAGCAGAAAGCTCCTTATTTTCAGCAAGGCAAGTGCAAAGCGAAGCAAAACTCTCTTCACCCTCGCCTGACAGCACAAAATCAACCGTTTGATTTTCAGAAAGAAGTTCATCTGCGTTATAGCTTACTTCCGGACCGCCGAAAACGATATATGCATCTGTCTTCTCTTTTACGGCAGATGCAATTTTTTTGACAAAATCAATATTCCATATATAGCATGAAAAACCGTAAATATCTGCCTTTTCACTCACAAGTCGGTTTGCAATCTTCTCTGCATCTTCGTTAATTGTGCCCTCTACCACTTTTGCGCTGATTTTTTTATCACAATAAGCCCTTACACCTGCCAGAAGGCACCAGGGTGCAAGAGATGAGTGAATATATTTTGAGTTCAGCATAGCGATTACGGTTGTCATTGATTTATCCTTTTATTAGAAAAAACTTGTGCAAGGCAAAAGTCCTTTCACAAGCTTTTTATTTTATTAAACTTTCATTCCGCAGGCAGTACAGAACATTGCTCCTGGGGGTAATGTCGTACCGCAGGTTGTACAGAATGCTGCCACAGGTGCCTGAACGGGTGTAACAGGAACGAACTGATTGAGATATGTAAAAATCTTATTCAGATTTTCCTGATTTTTCCCCCAGTCAACAATCTGTGTAGGCATACTGCATTCTGAACGGACAAATACGTCTGTGTAATTGTTGTTGCTCGGATTTATTGTAATTGTAATCTGAATATCTTCACCCCATGATGAAAAAGATACACCGTGGGAAAACTGAATTACAGTACCATTGAATGTAGGAAATTCACTTTTGAATGTAAAACTGTTTGAT